>JAGFXG010000109.1 GCA_017860985.1 Deltaproteobacteria bacterium | reverse complement strand
AACGACCGGAAACCGGAAAGCGCCTGGAGCAAAATTCTGGCTTACGCCTGCGTTTTAATCACAGCGGGAGCTTTAATCTGGGCGGCCGGCTCCGCATTTTATTACAGATTCATGACGTAAACGTGCAGAATTCCATCTGCAGGGAAAAGCCACAGATATTAACCAACCTCGCGTCACGTAACTTATTGTAAGGAGGGAAATCCATGAAAACAAAAATACTTTTATTATTGCTTATGACTGCGCTTTTGTCCGGCTGCAATGCCGCCATGGTCATGAACGGCAAGGTCATGGGTATCAGTTCCGGGAAATTTATTTATCAGGACGGTTATCTGACAACCCAATATAAAGCGGACATCGAGCCGGTCTGGCAGGCCTGCAATAAGGCCGTGACCGACCTCAAGGGCAGTGATATCCAAAAAGACCGCAAAATTGCCAGCGGTTCCATCAAAACAATTATTTCGGATGAAAAGGTAACCATCCTGATTGAATATATAGAAAAAGATTTAACGTCCGTTTCCGTTCTTACGGGCATTGTCGGTAACAACATGGCCTCGCGGATCATTCAGGACAGGATCGCCGAAAATATCATCAAACCCTGACCATTGCTTCGCGGGGGCATGACCGGCGAATAAGTGCCCCTGCGGTCATGATTTCCTCAAAAGCAATCCCTTCAGATAACGGCCTTCGGGATGGCCGAGCGCCAGCGGATGATCCGGCCCGGCCTCCAGCCTGGCCAGCAACTGCACATCCGTCATCACGTCGCGGGCGGCTCCCTGAACAATTTTGTAAAACAGATCTTCCTCCATAAAGTTGGAGCAGGAAAACGTTGCCAGCATCCCGCCACGATCCAGATGCTTTAAGGCCTGCATATTGATTTCCTTGTAGCCGCGGGAAGCTTTCGGTACATCGCGTTTTGTTTTGGCAAAAGCCGGCGGATCTAGAATGATCAGGTCAAAAGAACCCTGCAGATTGTGCAAATATTCAAACACATCCACATCGATCACAGGATGATCTTCCGGTGAAAAGCCGTTGAGTTTCAAATGCTCCGAAGCGGCGGCGCATGCGGGTTTTGAGATATCCAGGGAAACCACTTTTTTTGCCCCGCCCGCGGCAGCGTAAACCGAAAAAGCGCCGGTGTAGCAGAAACAGTTTAATACGGTCATACCCCGCGCCAGCGCGCCCAGCCTTTCACGATTGACACGCTGATCGAGAAAAAAGCCTGTTTTCTGGCCTCCGACAAAATCTATGTCAAACTCGTAGCCGTTTTCAATCACGCGCGCGATACCCTGTTGATCGCCACCGTAAAGAAACCCCTTTCGCTCCTTCAGCCCCTCAAGCCCGCGGGAACGACCGGCACTTTGTTCATGGATTCTCGCCGGCTTTAGGTGATCGATCAGGGCATCGAGAACATTTTGCCACTGTTTTTCCATGCCTGCCGTAGTGATGGAACAGACCACCGTATCGTTATAAACATCCGCAATCAGGCCGGGGAAGCCGTCGCCTTCAGCGTTAATCAGCCGATAAGCACTGGTGTTTGCGTTGATGATCCTTTCGCGCAATTGACGGGCGGCCCAAACTCGTCCCTTCCAGAAGGTTGCATCGATCACCCTGCCCGTCTCCCTGGTCAGGACACGAAAGGCAATATCCGTGCGGCTGTTAAAAAAGCCCAGCGCCAGCCCCTGATCTTTGGAATTTTTTGCCAGAACCACATCGCCGTCGGCCGGTTTTCCCTTTAAACCGGCAATCGCGCCGGAAAATACCCAGGGGTGCCCGCGCAGAAGGGCCGCCTCCCTGCCACTTTTCAATGTGATCTCCGGATACATATCAACCTCTATAAAATCAGTGAACTCAAATTTGAAAATACTCCAGAGGCAAGGCATGCGTTGATCAAAGAGTGCGTCGCACTTTTTTTGCGTTCCCCACCGCGACGGGAGCAAATGCATATGAAAGCATACTGTCTTCAAATAATTTTGTTCATTAGCTTTTCATGCTTGAATTTGCAAGCGGGATTGTATTATGTGGATGTAAAGGAGGAGACAAATGCACGCAGTTATCATGGCAGGAGGCAGAGGAACCCGTTTCTGGCCCAGGAGCCGGGAGAAAAAACCAAAACACCTGCTGGATATCGTCAGCAGCCGAACGATCATCCAGGAAACGGTTGACCGGATCAAACCTCTTATTGATCCTAAAAATATTCTGGTCGTCACAGGCCGGAAACATGCAAGGGAATTGATCAGGCAGCTGCCGGAAGTCCCCGCAAAAAACATTATCATCGAACCTGTCGGCAGAAACACCGCCGCCTGCATCGGCCTGGCCGCCCTGCACATTCAGAGAAAGACAAAAGATGATGTCATGGTGGTTCTGCCTTCCGATCATGCGATCGGCAATCCCGACAAATACCGGGCCGTGATTTCCGCGGCTGCCCGGGCCGCCGAAAGGGGAAACGCCCTGGTCACCATCGGGATTCAGCCTGACGGACCGCATACCGGGTTCGGCTATCTGGAAGGCAGCAACTCCACGGGTAAAATTGCCGGTCAAGAAATCCTTCGGGTAAAATCGATCCGTGAAAAACCCGATGTCCGAAAGGCAAAAGCCTTTGTAAAAAGCGGTAATTTCTTCTGGAACAGCGGCATGTTCATCTGGAAAGCCTCGGTGATATTAAACGAAATAAAATGTTACCTGCCGGATTTGCACGCGGGATTGATGACCATCAGGGAAGCCCTGGGTAAGACATCCGAAGCCAAAACCGTTGAAAAAATATACCGGCAACTGGCTTCGATTTCTATTGACTACGGCGTGATGGAAAAAGCGAAAGATGTCTTTGTTCTGCCGGCCGAATTTGGCTGGAGCGACGTGGGCAGCTGGGACGCTCTATGGGACATCTCCGCAAAAGACGCCAAAGGCAACGCCTCTTCAGGCGGTGGGGAGATTATCCTTGAGGATACGGAAAATTCTCTCATCTGCGGCACAAATAAACTTATAGCACTGGTCGGAATGAAGGATGTCATTGTTGTGGACACAAAAGACGCCATCCTGATCTGCAAAAGAGGCCAGTCACAGGACGTCAAGAAAGTCGTGGACGCACTGGAAGCGAAAAAACTCAAACAGTACTTGTGATGACCTGCCTCTCTCTATTGTATATAGACAGGTTTGCCATCCACCGGAAAAGTTCCTTCTTCCAGTTTACGGACTATGATCTGCAGGCTTGTCTGTTCGTCATCGAATGTAACAATCAGAATGTTCGGATGCTTGATCTCATGGGTTTTGACACCGTCAATTTTTTGAAGGATAGCACCTACCCTTTTGCTTGCGCCTCAGGAAAAGCATCCGGGAACCGTCATCTGAACAATTCTTTGGGCCGCGCCGGCCGTATTTGCCAATAATGTAATAAAAATGAAAGCCAGAAAAAGACTGCCGATTTTTTTCATAATGCACTCCGCATGATGGATTCTGTTGAGTTTCATTACGCCAAGTCACTCAAAGATGCAACGGCAAAATACAATTGACAGGATTCCTGTTATCTGGAATAAAAACATCAAATTCGCCGTAGAAAGAGCTCATGATGACCATTTCATTATCTTTCCCCCTTATTCTGGCCTCCGCTTCCCCGCGCAGAAAAGAACTTCTGCGTTCTGTGGGCTTGAAATTTAAAATTATTCCGTCTGACGTTGACGAATCGTATATCGCAGGCGAAAGTCCGCAAAATCACGTTCGAAGACTGTCCCGCGATAAAGCCGCATTGGTTGCCAACCGATATCCAAAGGCCCTGGTACTGGGCGCCGATACGATTGTTGTGATCGACGATCTGATTCTGGGCAAACCTAAAAACAGAAAACAGGCACGGGAAATGCTTCAAAAACTTAGCGGCCGGCGGCATACCGTCTTCACCGGTTTTACCATCGCCCGTGTTGATTCCAGTATATCAAAAACCGGAGTCGTCCGGTCAGCCGTACAATTTAAGAAGATCAGTCCCGAAGAGATGGACTGGTACGTGGACGGCAGTGAACCCTATGACAAGGCAGGCGGCTATGCCGCTCAGGGAATGGGGGCGTATTTCATCAAGGCAATCCGTGGCTCTTATACCAATGTCATCGGCCTGCCGCTTTCCGAAACGCTGGAAGGACTTCACAAGATCAGGGTCGTCCAATTCAGGTGAACCATTATGGAAACGGATATCGTCTCCAATATCATGAACATCAGACAGAGAATGGCCGCCGCCGCAGAGCGTTCCGGCCGCAATCCGGCGGACATCCAGCTAATGGCTGTCAGCAAAACGGTCCCTCCCGAACGCATCCGTGAGGCGCTTGATGCGGGCATCACGTGGTTTGGCGAAAATTACGTTCAGGAGGCCAGAGAAAAAATCCCCGTCATCGGCCAGAATGCTTCATGGCATATGATCGGACATCTGCAGACCAACAAGGTCAAGTATGTCGTTCATCTGTTTCACTGGATTCACTCCGTTGACCGCCTCGAACTGGCGAAGGAACTGGATAAACGCGCAGCACAGAATCAGCGCACGCTGAAGGTTCTGATCGAAGTCAATGTCAGCGGCGAAGCATCCAAAAACGGCATGGAACCCTCGCAGGTTTTGGAATTTGTCCGTCAGACCTCCGTCCTGCCGAACCTGAGCGTCCAGGGGCTGATGACGATGCCGCCCTACTCTGACAATCCGGAAGATGCCCGCCCCTTCTTTATTGCACTGTGCAGGCTGCGGGATGAAATCGCAAGCGAAAACATTCCCGGTGTTCAGATGAAAGAGCTCTCGATGGGCATGACCGACGATTTTGAAGTCGCCATCGAAGAAGGGGCCACCATCATCCGCGTCGGCCGGGCAATCTTTGGCGAAAGGCATTATCAATAACGTTCTCTTCCAATCATCCGATGACCGTTCTGCCTGCATGTTATACGTTGCCCCCGATACCTTACCGGCAGGAGGCAAGTGCTCTGGATCACAATAGCCCAGTGATCGAAGGAAATTTACTCATATGACCATTCGCGAACTTATTTCTCAGGCAACGATGCAACTGGACGACGCGGGGATTCCATCAGCCCGGCTGGACGCGGAAGTCCTGCTGGCTTTCTGCCTGAATTGCGACCGTCTGGAATTGATTAAAAACCCGGAAAGAGTGCTTAATGAGGACGAACGGATGTCCTTTCATGAATTCATCGCCAGAAGGTTGCGCTGCGAACCGGTGGCCTATATTACCGGGAGAAAGGCCTTCTGGTCTTTTACACTGGAAGTCAACAGCGATGTGCTGATTCCGCGCCCCGACACGGAAGTGATCGTGGAGGAAGCGCTGGCAGTTTTTAACGCACAACCTGTCGATCAGCCGCGTATTCTGGATATCGGGACAGGCAGCGGCGCAATCGCCCTGGCCCTGGCCGCAGAAATCCCCGGGGCGCAGATCACGGCCACGGATGTTTCAGTGGCGGCGCTTACGGTTGCAAAAAAAAAC
>JAGFXG010000108.1 GCA_017860985.1 Deltaproteobacteria bacterium | reverse complement strand
CCGGCGCACAATATTTCAAAGAGCGGCCGGAGAAAAGTTTCAATCCCTTTTTATTATTGATTTTTTATGGTGATTACTCTAACGTTCTGCATTATTTTTTAAGGAAACCTGAACATGAATTATACTCAAAAGACGCTTCATCACGGATATACCAATCAGATCCTGCATGTCGATCTGACAACGGGCGACATTGAAGCCTGTCCGCTTGACCCGCAGGTTCGCGATTTCTTTATCGGCGGCAGGGGATTGGGGCTTTATCTGCTGCATGAAAAAATAAACGCCCGGACAAAGGCATACGATCCGGAAAATCCTCTTATCTTTTCGCCGGGGCCGCTGGGCGGCATTCCGCAATTTCCGGGTACAAGCAAATGCATGGCAGTTTCATTATCTCCCTTGACCCGTATCCCGGGTGTTTCCAATTTTGGCGGCCATTTCGGAGCCTATCTGAAATATGCCGGGTTCGATGCCCTAACCATTACGGGCATTGCCAAAGACAGCGTTATGATTGTCATTGATGGCTTCAAGCGCGAAATCATCATCACCGGTGCGCAAAGGGCCGATCAGGTCTTTGGCCTGGAAAAAGACATTGTGGATCAGTTTCTACATGAAGGTCACGAAAAAAAGGACATGGCCTTCTTGACGACCGGAATCGGCGCAGCCAATACAGCATTCGGCTGCATCAACAGCCATTACTATGACGCCACCAAACCGGTTGATGGTAAAAAAGGCCTGTTCCGGACAAAACAGGCCGGCCGCACGGGTCTCGGTTCGGTGATGAACCATAAGAATATTACCGCCATTGTTGTCCTTGCTGCTTTTCCCCACGGTGATAATCCTTACGGCGCGGCGGACTGGGGCAAAGTGAAAGAAGCGGGAGGGAGGCTCCACAAAATTGTCAGAGACGTCGATCCGCAGGCTCTTCAAATGCACCTGAAAGGATCGGCCGGGTTAATCTCTTTTATGAATAAAGACGAATACCAGTCCCTGCCGGTCAACAACTATCAACTTGGCTCGCATCCGCAAGCCGGGCAAATCTGCGGTAAAACATATGCCGAGCGGATTTTTGATCATCGGGGCATGGATGGGTGCTTTCCGGGATGCAATCTGCGCTGCACGAAAGGCGGCTGGGTGACACTGACAACAGGCATGCATGTCGGCCGCAAAGTCTGGGTGGATGGACCCGAGTACGAAACAGCCGCCGGTTTCGGTTCCAACCTCGGCATGTGGCACCCCGAATTTATCATGGAAGCCAACTGGCACTGCGATAATTACGGTATTGACACCATTACGACTGCCGTCATCATGGCCTTTTTGATGGAATGCTACCAGCGCGGCTATCTGGTCAAAGAAGATACGGACGGTTTTGCGCTGACCTGGGGTGATGAGCAGGCTGCGCTCCAGTTTATCCATGACCTCGCCTGCCGTAAGACCGAATTGGCCCGAATTGCCGGTCGAGGCATGGTAGAGCTGACGGCCTGGGTTGCGGAACAATACGCGGCAAGAACCGGCCGGCCCGAACCGGTGAAGGATCTGCAGCAGTTTGCCATGCAGACCAAAGGGCTGCCTTTTTCTCTTTACCGGACGCACCGGTCGTTGTCCATGCAGGCCTCCTACGCGGCGGCCAGCGATATCGGAGCACATCACGCAGCCGCCTGGCTGGTCAAAGTGGATCTGCTGGGTGCGTTTCCGACCTTTGAGGCCAAGGCGCAGGCGTTAATCACGTATCCGCGCGTGCGTCTGGGCAATGACAATCTGGGGTTGTGTAAGCTGCCCTGGGTGGATGTTTTCAATCCTGATTCTCTCAAGCGCGGGGACACGGATATCTATATCAATCCGGCGTCACAGGAACTCTATGCGGATTTTTACAACGGCATGCTCGGAACAACACTGACCTGGGAAAAGATATTTGAGCAGACAGACCGCGATATCAATCTGCAGAGGGTGATGAATGTTCTGTCTTTCGGCGCGGCAACCGGTGAGCGCGACTGGATTCCCGACCGGGCCATAGGTCCCACGGATGATGCGCTTTATGAACGGGAGGCGGATTATAACGACCGTGCGTTGAGTACTGTGTTAAATAAACCATTTCCCCAAGTTCAGGCGATGGAAACGGGTGAAAAACGCGCAATCCTGATGAAGCATCGAAAAGAAGAGCTGCGGAAATTAATCAGTGTCTATTATCGCCAGCGGGGATGGACAGACACCGGTATCCCGAAAGTTGAAACTCTCAAACAAATCGGACTGTGGCAATATCTTTCTGACGAAGTGAAGGCAACCATCACAGGGATGAACGGATAAATCAAGATGGGGCGTATGCTTCCCTTTTTCGTCTTGAATGTTCCGGGGCATATCCAGGTTCATGCGGCATGGTATGCTGTATCGTTGATGATGAATGCGTTAAAAAAACCTGAAAGGGGCCGGGACGTGGCTCAAACGAATCAATCAGCGGGAATTAAGAACTGGCCGCCCGATGACCGGCCGAGGGAAAAGCTGATCAGGAAAGGTGCGGGAGCGCTCAGCAATTCCGAACTTCTGGCTATCCTTTTACGCACGGGCTCAGCAGGCAATAGTGCGATCGATCTGACACGCGGCATTATGGAGAAATTCGGTACATTTCGAAACATGAGCCATACGGATTCGCGCGAATGGGAAGAATTCAGAGGTCTTGGTCCGGCAAAAATCGCGCAAATCAAGGCGGCACTGGAAATCGGCAGGCGTTTCCGTGAAGATGAGATCCGTTTAGCACAGCGTAAGGTCACTTCCGCCGCAGGCAAACTGATGGCCGTCAGGGTTTTGGACCACATCATCATTGGTGACGGCAGTTACTTTAGTTTCGCGGATGAAGGTTTCATTTTTTAATCCCGCTCACGCGGGACGAGTGTTCATTCTCTCCATAGCTTGCTGCAAGGTGTTTGATTTCACGAGTCAGCCCGCTAAAGCTGCCGGAACTGATCAACCATGGATGTCCATTCTAATCGCAATCTGAGAACGGCCGCATGGAATGCCCGTAAGGATGAAGCCTATCTTATCCCTTGTTTCCGATATGCGAAGTTCCTTGACAAGTCAAAACGGGCCACTTATAGACAAGATAAAGGCGATGTGTTGTTCAATGAGCATCGGGGGAGGTAAATCAGGATAAAATGATGATGGAAAGGATGCTTCAGGAAACTACCGCGCGCTGTCCGGAAAATACGTCCATTATTTATGAAGGTCAAAGATTATCTTATTATGATTTAAACAGATATGTCGAAGCTCTGGCCCATTATCTGGAGGGATTGGGAATCCGGAAAGACGATAAAGTTGCTGTGATGCTGGGCAACTGTCCGGAGTTCATCATTTCCTATTTTGCCGTTTTAAGACTGGGAGCTGTTGCCGTAACGCTGAGTGTCATGTCCACATCATATGAACTGGCTCATCTGCTCGAAAATTGCGAGGCAAAAGCCCTGATCACGTCGGACAGTTTCGTCAGGAGATTCGACGCGATCCGTGAAGCTCTTCCCGCTTGCCGGCATCTGATCAAAACCACCGGTTTGAATCAAGGATCCCCGTTCAATGAAATTATCAACAGTGGATTTGCGGTTATGGACCCGCCCGCACTTCAGGGAGATGATCCGGCTGTCATGATCTATACGGCGGGCCTGACGGGGAAGCCTCTCGGTGCAGTTCTTACCTATAATAATCTGGCCACCCAGGCGGTTCTTCTGGGTACAATCTTCAATGGTACAGAAGACGATCGGTCCCTTGCCGTTATTCCTCTTTATCATTCCTTTGGTGCTGCCTGCAATATGTTGTCCCCCCTCTGCGCAGGTGCTGCCGTCGTGCTGTTGGATCGCTTTACGATGGAAGGTATCTTTACAACGATCCAGAAAGAGCGGGTGACCTACATCGCCGCCGTCCCCCGCCTCTATATGGGCATGCTGTTCCATGAGAAGCTCAAAGAATTCGATCTCAGTTCTTTGCGCTTTGCCATCACGGGTGGATCAACCATGCCGCCGGAACTGTTCGCCGAATTTAAAAAGCATATCGGCATTCAGGTTTTGGAAGGTTACGGCCTGACGGAAACGTCTCCCTGCTGTATATTTTCCCTGCCTGGAAAACAGCAGAAACCCGGATCCATAGGAACGGTTCTGCCGGGAGTTGAGGCGAAAGTCCTGGATGATGACGGTTCAGAAGCCGCACCGGGAGTGGTCGGTGAGCTGGTCGTCCGCGGCAATGTTGTGATGCAGGGTTACTACAGGGATGAAGAAGCAACGGCCCAGGTCATACGTAACGGCTGGCTTTATACGGGTGATCTGGCATATGTGGACGAAGATTGCTATTTCTTTCTGGTCGGTGTCAAAAAACGCATGATTATCACCAGCGGCTTCAATGTATATCCAAAAGAGGTGGAATTGATCCTGAATATGCATCCCGCTGTTGCTGAATCAAAAGTTGTCGGTGAAAAAGATCTCATGAGAGGTGAGATTGTCAAAGCGCTGATCGTGAGAAAGCCCGGTTTTGATACAGACGAAAAAGAAATCATACAGCATTGCCGAATTTACCTTTCCGCCTATAAGGTTCCCCGTGAAGTGATTTTTGCTGCAAATCTCGACTAAAGAAGACCGCGAATTCGGGCAGGGAGCATCCGCCTGAGAGACCCGGTATTTTTCGGAGCTGGTCTGTTTGGGGCTCATTGTGTTATGATCCGGTTGGGTGAACATTCAGGAGAGGGGATATCCGGAAATGAATATCATGCCGGCTGACGCGTCAACAGTGATGCTGCTGAGGCCCTGTCGCGAAAAATCCATACAGGATATCGAGGTTCTCCTGGTCTTGAGAAACCGGCAAAGCAGTTTCGTGCCCGGTTACCACGTGTTTCCCGGCGGCAGTCTCGACCCCGACGATTATCAGCCTGGAGTTGAACGCTTTATCCGGGGTATGGATCGGCAGCAGGCTGCTCAGCTTCTTCCGGACATGTCGAGCCCGGAAAAAGCACTGGGAACCTGGGTGGCGGGAATCCGTGAGACGTTTGAAGAAGTGGGGATTCTGATTGCCCGGAAAAAAGACGGCACTCCGGTCACCATCGGTACGCGGGAGGAACGTCAGCGTTTTGACCACTACAGGCAGATGCTCAACAAAGGGGAAATGAAATTTTTGCAGATGCTGGAGGCAGAAAATATATTGCTTTCAGGGGATTGCCTTCATTACTTTTCTCACTGGATCACACCCGAATTTTTGCCTCTGCGCTACGATGTGCGTTTTTTTGTAACGGAAGCTCCGGCCGAACAATCTGTCATGCATGATGGTGTGGAACTGACGGATCATGTTTGGATACGGCCTTCTTTGGCCCTGGCGGACTATGAATCTGGTAAGCTTGGAATGGTTCTCCCTCAGATCATTACGCTGGAAGAACTCTCCCGTTTTAAAGCGGTTGAGGAGGTCATTGCGTCTGCCCGGGATCGTCATGTTCATGCCACACTGACA
>JAGFXG010000107.1 GCA_017860985.1 Deltaproteobacteria bacterium | reverse complement strand
ACCATAGGCTTCCGCCGTATCAAAGCAGTTTTTATGAATGCTTTTCATAATCAGAAGCAGACGGTTGTCGACTTCTTCGCGTGTCCAGGAAAGTCTTAAACTGTTCTGGCTCATTTCCAGACCGGAGGTGGCCACACCGCCTGCATTGGCTGCTTTGCCGGGACCATAGAGGATTTTGTTTTCCTGAAAGATTTTGATGGCTTCAGGTGTAGAGGGCATGTTGGCGCCTTCAGCCACGCAGTAACAACCGTTTTTAACCAGCGCCGCTGCGTTCTTGCCGTTAATTTCATTCTGCGTTGCGCAAGGCAGCGCGATGTCCACCTTGATCCCCTGTTCGCGGATAACGTCCCAGACATTCTTGCCTTCGAAGCAGGTTGTCCCTTTATATTTGTCAGCATATTCAGAGATGCGGCCTCGTTTGACGTTCTTCAGCTCCAGCACGTAATTGCATTTATTGTCGTCAATCCCGGAATCATCAATAATGCACGCTGTCGAATCGCAAAGCGAAATGACCTTGCCGCCCATCTGGTTGACTTTCTCCACCGCATACTGCGCCACGTTGCCGGCGCCACTGATTGCCACGGTCTTGCCCTTGAAATCCAGTTTACGGGTTGCCAGCATTTCCGCTGCAAAGTAGGTGGTCCCGTAGCCGGTGGCTTCGGGACGAATCAAACTTCCGCCGTATTCCAGCGCTTTGCCGGTCAGCACACCGGTGTGTTCATTGCGGATTTTTTTGTAATAACCATAAAGAAAACCTATTTCACGCCCACCCACGCCAATGTCGCCTGCCGGCACGTCTGTCTCACCACCGATATGGCGGAACAACTCGCGCATGAACGCCTGGCAGAATCTCATGACTTCGCCATCGGACTTGCCTTTGGGATCAAAGTCGGAGCCGCCCTTACCGCCGCCCATCGGCAGTGTGGTTAATGCGTTTTTGAAAATCTGTTCAAAACCGAGGAATTTAATGATTCCCAGATTGACAGACGGATGGAAGCGCAAACCGCCCTTGAAAGGACCAATGGCGTTGTTGAACTGGACGCGGAATCCGCGGTTGACCTTTACATTGCCCTTATCATCCACCCAGGGCACGCGGAACGTCATAGCTCTTTCCGGCTCGACAATCCGCTCATAGATATTGGCTTTGACGAATTCCGGATGCTTTTTAACGGTGGGTTCCAGCGTTTCCATAACTTCTTCAACGGCCTGGTGAAACTCGGGCTGATCCGGATCTGTTTGTTTGACTTTTGCAATAACATCTTTGATGACTGACATAGTTTTATTCCCCCTTATAAAATAGTTTTGTAATTTTAGGTCTATCTGTACATGACATTTTTCATCATACTTTAAAGCGTGTCAATGCTTTGCAACTCTTCGAATTCCATTACGGTGGACATGGCTTTATTGTCCACATCACAACCTTCTTCACAGGCCGCGGCCACCGGATTTAAGCCGCCGATCAGTATCATCCCGATCTTGTTCATGTCCACATGCGTCTGGCACACGGGATGTCCCGTGTTGCCTATGGATAAGACTCCATGAATGCCGGCCCTGTCGAAATCATCAACCACACGATCAACAAGGTTTCTGCTTAAAGCGGGAATTTCACGGAAATTGGCCAGGATTTTCCCATCGCCTTCCGCTACCACTTGCGAAACAGAAGTCATCTTGCCGCGAATAAAAATTTCCGACGGATCAAGTGAAGATCCTGCATAGTGAATCAGCTCAACAAATCTCAGACTTTCCCCCTTTCTCATTTGGAGAATGCCGCCAAACTTGGAATCAATGGGGATGCCGTGTTTGAGTAGCACGCCGTTGATCACAATGCTGCACATTGTGGCAAAACCAACCTTGCCTTCGGGCACAACGATGTCACCAAGGGGTTTTCCCGATAGGCCCACCGCCACGCGGGAGCTGACGGCAAGCTTTTTTGCGAAAACAGGCTTCATGATTTTCAGTGCTTTGGAAAACTGATCTTTGGGGAAGAAAGAGATGTTTACAGGCACCAGACCACGTTTCTTTTTGACATCAAAAGTCGTTTTGAAGGACAGAACATCAATGCGTGAAATAGAGAGGCCGATTTTATCCTGTACACGGGCGTCGTATATTTCACTTTCTCCCTTGTCGGTAATCATCCGACCGTCACGCCGGCCCACCAGTTTGGTAAGCCCGCGCTCATCCATAATCTTGAGATGATAGCGCACCGTTCGTTCACTGAGCTGTACATTTTGTTCCAGCATCCGGCGGGCAATAACACGCGCACCAACCGGCTCTGCACTTTCGCGGAGTATTTTCAGGATCAGGATGACCCTGCGCTCAAGATCTTCGGGTTTGTAAAACTCTTTCATATTTCTTCCCATACGGCAATCGGTTGCCGATTGCCGTATGCTTACTGACAAACAAATTTTTTGTCAAACAAAATTTTTATATTCTGTAACCTTCATGACAAGTGATCGATATAATTGGTTAATTATATAATTTATGCACACTTCATTCATGGGTTTTTTCACAACAATCATTTGAGGTCATGGATACCCTATGCCGGTATGTTATAGGAATCAGACAGCCGCCGGCCTATTAGCCAGGGGGCGAACGGTGATGAATCGTTTTATACAGGCAGGCTCAGAATAGCCCGGGCTCCGCCGCCGTCACGGTTCTCCAGAATAATATCACCTGAGTGAAGGGATGCCACCTGACGGACGAAATTCAGCCCCAGGCCTGTGCTCTTTTTCCCTGTTTCCGGCCTTTGCAGGGAATAGAATTTATCGAATACCTTATCAAGGGCGTAATCGGGAATTCCCGGTCCTTGATCTTCAATGATAACTTTTATGCTTTTGTTTTCCAAGCGGCTGGTGATGCGGATATCATCGTTTTGTGCGCTGAAGTCAATCGCGTTTTGCACGAGGTTGGCCAGGGCTTCATGCAGCAGAAATTTGTCCCCTGAAATGGCGATTTCCGGAGGTATTTCAAAATTAATGGTGATCTCTCTGCGTTTCAGCAGGGGCTGTTTACTTTCCAGGACTTCGGAGAGCAGGGATTGCAGATTCACTTTTTCATTTGCCGAAAGCATTTTGAGATTTTCCAGGGCAGACAAAGCCAGCAGCCGTTCAACGATATCATTGATTCTGCCGGCTTCATTGCGGATGTTGGCCAGAAATTTAGACTGCTGCTCGGGCGGCATGTTTTCCTCCAGAAGCTCCGCCGCGGCGACAATGGCAGACACGGGACTTTTTACCTCGTGCGTGAGCGTCTGGATGTACTGCTCCACGTATTTTTTACCCTCAAGGGTGGTTTTCATTTTTTCAAACGCTTTTCCCATTTCACCGATCTCTGTGGCATCAAGTTTGGGGATGTTGACGTTCTTTCCCTCCCCGATGTCATTGGCGTAGCGCGTAAGGCGCTTAATGGGCAGCGTTATCCACCAGGAGGCAATCAGGCTTAAAATGATCGCGGCCAGCATGGAGATCAAGACCACCTTGTAGAATTCGGGTTTGAAATTTGCGATAAAGTTGTTGATATTGGTTGTCGGTTTGGCAACCGTCAAAACTCCCGCGATGTCGCCGTTGACGTAGATGGGAGCTCCGACATAAAGGACGGATGACTTTGGATCATCGAGGCTTGCCCTTGTGGAACGTGCGCCGTATGCCCCTTCCAGCGTCATACGGACATCCCGCCATTTTGTGAAATCCGCGCCAACATTATCCCTGTTTTGAGCGTCAAAAATCACCCTGCCGTTTTTATCGGTAATATAGATATTCATGTCTACATTTGTTTTGTCAAATTCATAGATTCTGGCGGACAAGCGCCGCCGGTAAACATCATCAAATACATGATATAACCGGTCGGTGCTGAATTGTTTCGCTTCCAGGTCTCTGCCCACCATTGTTGCCAGAATATTGGCCTGGTCCACAAGAGGGTCTTCGACCCCTTCCAGATAACGGAAACGGACTTTGTCTTTCATCCAGTTTGCGGAGTAATAAAAGCAGGCCGCAAAAATAATCAGGTAACAGACAAAAATGCGGATGCCGATTTTCATAAATTTTCTTTCAGGGAATATCCGGCGCCCCGATGAGTGATGATCGGTTCGATGTCCGGTTCAATCGACTTCAATTTCGCCCGCAGATTTTTGACATGCGCATCCACGGTCCTGTCCATGCTGGCCTCCGGGACGTCCCAGGCGAGGTCCATCAAGTGACTGCGGGAATAAACATGTCCGGGCCTTCTGATAAAAGTGGTCAGAATCCGGTATTCGTAATTGGATAGATCCAGTGGTTTTCCAAAATAGGTTATTTTCCGTTTCGACTCATTGACCTGGAAAGCGCGGGACCCTGATTCAGCCGGTGGACCTGTTTTTGAACGCCGCAGAATCGCTTTGATTCTCGCCGAAAGCTCGCGCGGGCTGAATGGTTTTACCACATAGTCGTCCGCGCCGATTTCCAGGCCGACCACGCGGTCGATTTCCGTTGTTCGTGCCGTCAGAAACATGATCGGCGTGTTGCTGATTTTCCGGATTTCCCTGCAAAGATCGAATCCGTTGATATCCGGCAGCCCCACATCCAGAACGATCAGGTCAATCCTTTCGCTCTGCAGCAGGGGCAGCACCGGACTGCCTTCCGCGAGGCTCAGGGTTTCAAATCCGTCCGTTTCCAGCACGTAACGGATCGCGTCTGCAATGGCCGGTTCATCATCCACGATGAGAATTCGCTCTTTCATCAATCCTGCCCGGGCTCCTGTTTCGGTCTTACTGATTTATAGCATATTACCAGAAGAAACATCATTACAAAAAGTAAAAAACTGAAAGGCAGAACATACATTGCATGCTCCCGAAATAAAGATGGATTTTTTACGGATGCCTGGTTCAGGGCGGGCAGAGCCAGCACGATCAGCAGATACCAGAACAGGGGGACCAGGCAGGAGATCAAAATGCTTTTATAATAACTGTATTGATTTTTCTGTCTGCCTGCATCAACACGATTCCGGCTGGCGGAGATTCTTTGAACACCAAAGTAGAGGAAGCACAGACAGACGAAATAAATGGCGATGCCGGCCAGACGATGGATTATGCCCGGTGTAATCAACGGGTTGTAAATGTCGGCGCGGTAAAGATGGATGGAAAGAATGATGCGCAAGCTGTTTGTGTACACGGTCATGCCATAGGCGGCGGCAAAACCGGCCAGTATGTAAAGCGCCGGATATTGTTTCCGGTTTGTGGCGTAAACGAGTGTCAGCGCCGACATGCAAAATGCGGCGATCATGAAATTGATACCGGAACAGCCCGGGATAATGGCGATACGCTGGCTGATACTCACGTATCCGATGCTCTTTTCCTTTATGAATTGTTCGCCGGTCAGGAATTCAACAAGGGATGCAGTAGGGCCGAGAATCCAGGTGAGGTCTTCGCTTGTGGATTGGCTGTATGCGTATTTCAGCCCTGCTGCAATGAATAGGACCAGCAGGCAGTAAGCAATTT
>JAGFXG010000106.1 GCA_017860985.1 Deltaproteobacteria bacterium | reverse complement strand
CGGCTATTGCGGCACTGGCTGCTGAAGATACTATTCAGATCCATGTGGGGATTCCCTATGTAAAGGCCCAGTTCGGTCCGGTTGCCATTCAGAGTGAAATCATGTACGCGATCGGCACCCATAACTATGAAAGCGCCGGGAGTAACAGAACCTGGGGAGACAATGCGTGGGATCAGTACCGCGGTACTGACGGCCGCAGACAGATCAGCGTCCTGAACGGCTGGGTTGACGTTATGGCAGACTTCGACCGGTTCTATGTCGGTGGTACGTTTGCTTATCTGTCCGGTCAGAATCCCCATGCTGAGAGACAGCAACAGGGCATTATCGACGGCGGCTACGACTGGAACCCCATGTTGATTTTGTGGAACTCCGATCGTAACCAGTGGGCGGGAGACCTCAGTGGCTGGAACAGTACGGGCAGCAGGAGTACGGCTAACACGGCGATGGCCAATGCTTGGTTCTACCAGGTACGCGGCGGTGTCCGTCCGATCGACAAGATCGACATTATGGCGTCCGTTGCTTACGCACACGCAGTTATCAAACCGACCGATTTATGGGTCGGTAGCAGCTATGGATGGGAAGTGGATTTGACTGGAACTTACAAGATCACCAATAACCTGTCCTATATGCTGGGACTGGGTTATTTGTTCACGGGTGATTATTTCAAGGGCAACAGCGACCTAAACGATGTGCAGAATGATTTTCTGGTCATCAACAAGCTGACACTGACTTTCTAGGCTGCAAGGTTTAGACAGTTAGTCAGGATTTAAACAAGAGGCCCGGCAGGGAAACCTGCCGGGCTTTTTTTGTAATCAGTCGATTGGTAATTGGTAACGTGTGAATTTTTTATAAATCAAAAATACTTTTCTCTTTTGACGAAACCCATCCGAATATGGTAGGGGATACAAAATTATTCATACCAAGTCGCATTCTTTGGCTAACTTTGTTGGCATTGGTCGCGTGCCCCCATGCATGGGGGTCGGCTTCCTCAACGTATCAATAATACGCCTGCGGAGCCTCCTCCTTGCCGCCGCGTTATCCTTTGAATGCAACTGGGTATCATCAGATCATCAGTAATTTATATCAACACGATAAGGAGAGAAAATGAAACGATACGGAATTCTTTTTTGTTTGCTGACGTTCGGATTGATCTTCAGCACGGCGGCCCAGGCCGTTGATTTGAAAGTAGGCGGCGAATATTTTGCGGGCGGAATGTATCTGGATAAAACCACGTTAAAAAAAGATGACGGGCCGTCCACGGCTTTCTATTTTCAGCGGCTGCGCGTCAATGCAGACCTGACCGTTGTTCCCGGGCTGTCTCTGAACACACGTTTTGACATCATGGAAAGAGCCTGGGGAGCGGCAAGATCGGTTCCGGCAACCGCGCTCGATACCATGTCGGCGGGCACAAGGGCCGAAAATGAAAACATCGCCTTTGACTGGCTGTACGTCATGTATGATTCGCCCGTTGGTCGATGGAGGGTGGGTTACATGACCGATGGCGCATGGGGCACGGTGTTTATGGATACTTCCATGCCCCGAGGAAAGATTGCCTGGAGTTATCATGCGCCCAACTGGATGTATACAATCCAGGTTGTCAAAATGGCTGAAAACAGCCGTACCGCTGTTAATCCCGCAACGGCTTCCGATCTGGACGGCGACAAATACTGTACGGCCTTCCGCTATAATTGGAAAAACGCTGAAGCCGGTATTCTGCTTGGCCTGGGACGGGATGCAATCAAAAGACCGGGAATGGCGCCGGACAATGGCTATAGCGCACTCTATAATAACTTCATGCCTTACTTCAAGGCGCAGATCGGACCTGTGAAAGTACAGTCGGAAGTTGTTTACTTTATGGGAAAGCTCAGGGATTATGAGGAAGACGCCCTGGGACGGGATATTCAGCTTTCCACCCTGACCGGGTGGCTGGATGCGCAGGCCGATCTGGGAAGGTTTTACATGGGCGGTACGGTCGCGTATGCATCGGGTGATGATCCCGGAACGACGGAGAAGGCCGAAGGCGATGTGATCCGCAACAACGGCGGACGGGACTGGAGTCCCTGCCTGATCATGTGGAACCAGGACCTCAACTACTGGGTGGGTGCCGTTACCGGTCACAATGCGGCGGCCCAGTCGGGGCCGATGTACAACGCGTGGTTTTTTCAGGTCAGGGGCGGCGTGAAGCCCGTCGACAAACTGGATATTATGGCGTCCGTTTCATACGCCAATGCCGACAAGAAACCAACCGCACAATGGCTTTATAATGATTACGGTTATGAGCTCGATTTAACCGCCACCTACAAGATCACCAATAACCTGTCCTACATGCTGGGCGCAGGTTATCTCTTCACCGGCAGGTATTACAGGGGCGAATCGGACAGCAATTCCGTGTCCAATGATTTCCTCGTGCTCAACAAACTGACGTTAACATTTTAGGCTGTGAGGCTGTAGGCTGTTAGGCTATTAGGATTACAATGAGGCCCGGACGGGTTTAACCCGCCGGGCCTTGCTTTTTCCACGATCCATGAACCCTGAACCTTCTCAAATCATTTTTTTCATGCCGGAGAACCGGGTTGATAAATTTGGGCAGAGATGTTTATTTACCGGCCGGTTCATGACCAACAACTAATTATTAAAATTGATATTTAGGGTATAATATTGTAAACGTATCATCATGAAAAAATCAGATTTGCCTTCCAGATCCTATTCCGGGATGGCATTGATTGCCGATCCGATTCACTCGTATGCCTTCTTTACGGTACCGCAGGAAAACGGTCCTGTGGAAAAGACGGAAAAGGACATCATTGATTCCCCCTGGATGCAGAGGCTTCGCCGTATTTATCAGCTGCAAAGCGCACGATGGGTGTATCCTGCGGCCGAGCATACCCGTTTTCAGCATTCACTGGGAACCATGCACGTTGCGGGGGAATTTGCCCGCCACCTGTATCCCAGCCTCAAGGATACCTGCAGGGATGCGCCATCGCCCAATTATGTGGAAGAATTGCTGCGTCTGGCGGGACTGCTCCATGATGTCGGCCATGGCCCGTTCGGACATTTTTTTGATGAACATTATCTGTGCCGCTGGAGGCTGACCCATGAGGATATCGGCCGGCGGATCATCGTCAAGAAACTGGGTGTTCTGATTGCGCGGATTTCCCGGGGGCCATCCGGATCATTTGCCCGGGGTGAGAAGATGGACCCGCGGCAGGTGGCCTATCTCATCAAGATGCCCGAAAGGCATGATGAAGATCGGCACCAGCCTCGCTGGCTTGTCTGGCTTCGTCAGCTTTTCTCAGGCATTTACACGGTTGATAATCTCGACTACGTTCAACGCGATGCCTACATGACGGGGTTTTCCCTGGATATGGTTGATATGCCCCGTCTGCGCTACTACACTTTTTTTACAAAAGACGGCCTCGCCCTGCATCAATCGGGTATTTCTGCTTTAAGGCGTTTTCTCAATGCGCGGCTCAATTTATACAGCAATGTTTATTTCCATCGCACGACGCGTGCACTTGATCTGCACCTGAAGGAAATTTTTTCCGACACACTCTACCTGATGTATCCGGGCAATCCGGTGGAGAATCTTGATGCCTACCTGCAGTGTGATGAGTGGTCCCTGTACAGTGAAGTGCAGCACTGGCTTTCGGAGGGGAACGCGCTAAAAAGAAAGCTCGCGCTGGAATGGCGGAAAATCTATGCCCGCCAGCTGAAATGGAAAATGTCTTTTGCCGCGGAAATTTCCGTTGATCAGATTCAGCGGGGGACGGAATTTCCCGGTGCGCAGAACTACGAGGTGAAAGTCAGAAGCTGCCTGCCCGCGAAGCTCAGAAAGCTGCCGTTTCGGGTGGATGTAGCGACGCAGGACCCGCGCCCCCTCAATCCGATCGCCGAACCGGGCAAACAAATCAACATATTTAACCCGGTGACGGGCCTGACGTCGCCCGAACCGCTGGCTGAAATTTACCGCTTCATTCCGGCGCGGGTCAGGCATTTCCGCGTCTTTGCGCTCAACCACGACTACGATGAAGAACTGGCGGCGGCGGCGGAAGCGGCGCTGGGCAATATTGAAAAAACCATTCCGACTAACGTGTGATATGCCAGATTTATCCGAAACGACAGATTTAACGTTGTTTGTCCGCACGTCCGGCGAAGAGATCGCGCCGTGGAACCGCCAGCGCATTGTGGATGCGCTCTTACGGGAAGCAGACATCGATTATCTGCTGGCGGCGGAAATTTCTAGGGACGTCGAGCAGCAGATTGTGGCGTCCGGCATCGGCCTTCTGACAACGCCGCTGGTACGCGAACTGGTGAACGCAAGGCTGATTGAAAAAGGTCTGGAAAAGGAAAGAAGGCTGCATGGCCGCCTGGGATTTCCCCTCTATGATGTCCGCCGCCTGATCCTGCATCAGAACAAGGAGAATGCCAATACACCTCATTCTCCCGAAGGCACGAATCTGCTTTTTGCCGAGGGGATTAAAAGAGAATTTTCGCTCTACGATGTTTTTTCCATCGATGTAGGTGCTGCACACACGGCGGGGGATTTTCACATTCACGGGCTGGGTTACATCGACCGTCCATACAGCTGCTGCCAGTCTCTGGAATACCTGAAACGTTTCGGTTTGAAACTGCCGCACGCTGTCAATTCCGCCAAACCCGCCAAACATGCCGAGGTGCTTCTGGCGCACATGGTGCGGTTCAGCGCCATCCTGCAGGGGCATTTTACCGGCACAGTGAGCTGGGATGTGGTCAATATTTCTTTTGCGCCGTATCTGTGCCGGAAGAGCGACAAGGAAGTCCGGCAGTTTGCCCAGATGCTTGTTTATGAATTTTCACAGCTGTCCGCTACACGAGGCGGACAGGCGCTCTACACGGATATTCATCTCTATTACGATATGCCGGCTGCCTGGGCGAATCTTCCCGCCATTGGGCCCGAGGGACTGCTCACCGGCAAGACCTATCGCGATTATACAACCGAGGCACAGCGTTTTACCCGGGCAATCTTTGAAGTCTTCAAGAAAGGGGATGCGACGGGCAAGCCTTTTATTCTGCCCCGCCCGCTTCTGCATATAACCGAAGGGTTCTGGCGTGAGCCCGATGCGGATGAATTGCTGCATCTGGCATGCGATGTGGCGGGCTGCCAGGGCAATACCTGTTTTGTCTTTGAACGTCCGGACGAAGCCTTGACCACCGGTTGTTTCAACAACGCTTTCCTGAGGGACGCATCCGAAAGGGGAGAGCGGAACAAACCCTGGCTGATGCGTCAGGCGGCCATCCAGAGTGTGACGCTGAATTTGCCCCGTTTGGGCTATAAAGCGGAGGGTCGTGAAGCGGCGTTTTTTGAACAACTGAAAGAATTGATGGCCATTGCGGCCCAGGCGCATATTCAGAAAAAAGATTTTCTGGAGAAGCTGCTGTCTTACGCGGAGCAGGGGCCGCTGGCGGTTCTGGCCATGAACGCCGACGGAAGCCCT
>JAGFXG010000105.1 GCA_017860985.1 Deltaproteobacteria bacterium | reverse complement strand
ACACGGGATATTCTGGATCAATACATTCAGCCGGTTGATGTGCCGCTGAAAATGCCTGCCATGTTGAAATAAAATCATGAAAGCGGCTGTTCTGGAGAAAATTACGAGTGTTCGTGACAATCCACAGCCGCTTTCTTTTGTGGAGCTTCCCGATCCGGTTCCCGGTGAAGGAAAGATACGTATTTGCATATCCGCATGCGGTGTCTGCCACACGGAACTTGATGAAATCGAGGGCCGGACTCCTCCCGTTTCACTTCCTTTTGTCCTTGGTCATCAAATTATCGGCTTTGTGGAAAAGCAGGGCCCGAGCGCTGTAAAGCATCCTGAAGGTCTGCGGGTCGGTGTCGGCTGGATCGGTTCGGCCTGCGGAAAATGCCGTTATTGTCTTGAAGGGCGTGAAAATCTCTGTCCGGATTTTAAGGCGACAGGACGGGATGTGCCGGGCGGCTATGCGCAGTATGTGATTGTGGATCAGGAGTTCGCTTTTCCCATTCCTCCTGTCTTTTCGGACGCACAGGCTGCGCCGCTTTTGTGTGCGGGGGCCATCGGCTGGCGCTCGCTTCATCTCGCCGGCCTTCGCGACGGCGAATCCCTGGGCCTTACCGGTTTTGGTGCATCGGCGCATCTGGTTCTGACGCTGGCCCGTCATCTTTATCCCCGTTCAGAAGTATTTGTGTTTGCCCGTTCCGAAGGCGAACGAAAATTTGCCATGGAGCTGGGGGCGTCCTGGTCGGGTGACACAACCGATAAGAGTCCGCAAAAGCTTGCTGCGGTGATCGACACGACACCCGCATGGAAGCCGGTTATTGAAGCGCTGGGAAACCTTGTGCCCGGGGGAAAGCTCGTCATCAACGCCATCCGCAAGGAAGAAACGGACCGCGATCAGCTGATCCGGATGGACTATCCGCTGCATCTCTGGCAGGAAAAAGAAATCAAAAGCGTGGCGAACGTGGCGCGTCGTGACATTGAAGAGTTTTTGGCAATCGCCGGCCGTATCCCCATTATACCCGATGTCGAAGAATATCCGTTTGCCGACGCCAACCGGGCGCTTGTCGATCTGAAGAAAGGCCGGATCCGGGGGGCAAAAGTATTGAAAATGGAAGGGTTCGTTTGAACTGTGGCATCCATCGATTCAGTTTCCCTTCTTCCGTTACAAAGCCCGCCAGCTTGCGATATATTCCCACGGTTTTATTTCAGAGGCGGATTCATTTTGAAGCCAGTTACCTGTCATCCCGAGCTCTCTGGCGGTCAGTTCGAAGTGGCACATGGCGATGCCCATGTCGATCTCCTGCAAAGAAACGTCGCGAAGCTTCCGGTAGCCGGTGGTGCGTGAAAGATAGAAGGAAAAGGTTTTTTGCCGGTCATCATAGACAATGCGCCATGGCTGTTTATTGGATGCCGAGGGTGCGATGCGGACGTTTTCCAGGGCTTCACCGTATTCACCCGCCTTTTCGGATGAAAGAGGGGTTTGGCTGTTGCCGTCAAAGAAAAGCTCCTTCCAGGGCAGGCGATGGTCGGAGCCGGCAAAGCGCCGCATGAACCGTTCCGTCAGGCTTTTATGTTCTGCAGCGTAGCCGATAGGGCTGATGGTTGGCAGCAGTTCGTTGCGGCGCATTCCCGCCGCGTTCCTGAAGGCGCTGATCGCAAATGTGCCGCCCAGCCAGCAGGTATTCAGTCCCAGCTCAGTGGCCTTTAATATGAGTTTTTCCATGCAATATCCGTAATCACAGGTGGCCATTGGCGCCGGGCTGATCATTCCCGCCAGATAAAGCCGTGCATTTTTAATGACGCCGTAAGTGCCGAGTTTTTTCCATTCTTCGCGTGGCAGCACCGCCATTGAAATCAGGGCAAAGCGCGGAGCATTTCCAAATGGTCCGCCATGGGGTTCATTGACCTGTTTTCTGAATGTCTCCAGAACGGATTCTTCAACCGGATTGACTGAATAAGAACGGCAGGAATAGCGTTTTCGGATGATTTCCGATATGGGCGTCATGGCCTCTCCTTAAAATGTTATTGGTAAATAATGATGAATTATTTTATACTATAAAAAGAATTTTTCAAATCAAATCATGAAGAATGCGAGGAAAAAACCATGAAACTGGCCACCGTGGAACAAATGCGGGGGATGGATCGGCACGCGATAGAAAAATTAGGTCTTGCTGAAGAAATCCTGATGGAAAATGCTGCACTGGCGTCTGTTGTTCTGCTGCAAAGAAAAATCGGCATCCGCGGCAAAACGTTTGTGATTTTTTGCGGAGCCGGCAACAACGGAGGTGACGGACTGGCCGTGGCGCGTTTGATTTACTCGTCGGGCGGGCAGGCAAAAGTATTCCTGGTGTCTTCACCGAAGAAATACAGCGGAGCGGCAAGGACGAATTATGATGTTTTGTGCAACCTGTTCGGCGACGTTCAACTGTTGAGCCGGGCCGATGAAGCGCGGGTTGATGCGCTGCACTGCGATGCCGTCGTGGACGCTGTTTTCGGTACGGGACTGGATCGCGATGTCAAGGGGCTGGCAGCTGATGTGATCAGTCTGATTAATTCCTGCGGACGCCCGGTATTGAGCCTGGATATTCCTTCCGGGATTTCAGGCGACACGGGAAGGGTCATGGGGGCCGCGGTCAGGGCCGCTTACACCGTAACGTTTGGTTTGCCGAAAATCGGCAACCTGCTTTATCCCGGTTATGACCATTGCGGAGAGCTCTTTGTGACTCATATCTCCTTTCCCCCGTCACTTTATGACCGGGATGGCCTTCTGACACAGACCAATGAGCGGGTGTTGCTGCCTCCACGGTCAGCCGAGGCCTATAAAGGATCGATGGGGGATGTGCTGTTTATAGCCGGCGGAGCCAACTACTTTGGCGCACCGTATTTTTCCGCCATGTCGTTTTTGAAAGCGGGTGGCGGCTATGCAAGGCTTGCGGCGCCCGCTTCGATTATTCCGTTCATTGCTCAGTCGGGACGCGAAATCGTTTATCTGCCGCAGAGAGAAACAGCGGCATTCAGCCTGTCTCTCAAGGCAAAACCGGAACTCCTGTCTTTTGCGGAGAAGGCCGATATGGTGGTGATCGGGCCGGGCCTGTCTCTGCAGGAGGAAACGACGAAGCTCGTGCGGGAAATGGCGGCTGTCATTTCTAAGCCTCTTCTGATTGACGGCGATGGTTTGACGGCGATTGCGGAGCGGCCGGAAATACTGCTCAAAAGAAAAGCGGCTACGATTCTCACTCCTCACGCGGGAGAAATGGCGCGTTTGATGCGCAAGACCGTGGCTGAAGTGAATGCCGATAAAATTGACATTTTACGGGCGGCGGCCGCTAGATTCAACGCAACCGTTGTTTTCAAAGGCGCACATTCGCTGATCGGGCTGGTGGATGGCCGGGTGTATGTCAATTTGAGCGGCAATCCGGGAATGGCGACAGCCGGAAGCGGTGATGTGCTGACCGGGTGCATCGCAGCTCTGCAGGGATTTGGTTTGAGTTCGGAGATGGCAACGCGCAAAGGTGTCTTTCTTCACGGATATGCGGGAGATCTGGCTGCCGGGCAAAAAGGCCTGGACGGTATCACTGCAACGGATATTCTGGAACATCTCCCGCAGGCGTTGAAAGACGACCGGGCGGGAACCATCGATTCAAAATATTGCGAACCGCCGGTTATTATATAATGAATTCAAAAAGCTTATCATATAGGATTGATGTCCGGGATGAAACGACCATCCCGTTTATTCAAAAGAGGGCCTTCAACAGGCAATAAACACGATTTACATTTTGCGGAAAATGTCGAATATGCGCTTTATCCTTACGGCATGAAGATTTTCTTGACATCCAAAACAGCGTTTTCTATATTGACATGAATTTAAAGAGTGTTTGCAGTCATCACGTTTTGTGACAGGCCTGTAGCCCTCTGGAACAAACGGTCAACCGGCGATAGATCAGGAAGGCAGACGGCCTTCCTCAACGCAAAAAAAGGAAACAAAAAACTATGTCAAATAACATCGTGTTTTCCGGGAGCCTGATATTCTTAACGCTTGCTGATGTATTTCAGCTGCTGGGTGGAAATAATTGCACGGGAACATTGACCTTGCGGAGTCAGTATTCAGCCGATAAGGGTGTTGTACATTTTATCGACGGTCATCCGATTAATGCCGTTCTGGGCAAACTGAAAGGGTTGGACGCGGTATACGCACTTTTCGGGTGGACTGACGGAACGTATGATTTTGCAGAAGGTGATTTAACCGGCGTTGAACGTGTGATTAAAAAGAGCATGATGGAGATTGTGCTGGATGCTTTGCGATTGGTGGATGACGGAGGGATAACCCTGGTAGGTTCCGGGTCCGTCAGTCCGGAAGCAGAGGAAGCCGAAGCCGGCGGTGTGAAAGCGGATTTTCTGCAGCCTATTAAAGGGCCGAACGTCGATTACCGGTATGTGCGAATCGAAGAAAATTATTCCGCCGGCGCGACGATCGTGAAAGAGGGAAACCACGGCAAGTGGCTGTGGGTCATAGCTGACGGTACCGTAAAGATCATCAAGGAGACCCCCAAAGGCGCCATAACCCTGGCCAGGCTTGGAGAAGGATGCTTTATCGGGACCATCCGGTCTTTCCTCTACGGTGCATACGAGAGAAGCGCCACGGTGATTGCCGAAGATAACGTTCAACTGTGTCTGCTCGATGCGGAAGCCCTCAACCAGGAGTACTCGTCCCTGTCCGAGGATTTCAGAAAGATTCTTCTGAGCCTTGACAACAGGTTCAGGATGATCAACATCAATGCTATTCAGGCCCATGTTGGTGAATACTCAAGAGAAATGCCACAGGACAAGGTTGTTGAAAACCAGTTTCACAATAATACGGAGTTCTATATTATCAGAGAGGGAACAGCCGATATCATTGGCAAGGGTATCAAGGGAGATGTGAATCTCATGTCTCTGGGAACAGACGATGTTTTCGGTAAGATTCCTTTCATGGCCTTCGGTCATGAACCTTTATACGCGTCCGTTATGACATCGAGCCCTTTCCAGGCCGATGTTCTGGACAGCGCGGCGCTTCAGAAGGAGTACGACAATCTTTCCCATACGTTCAGAAATTTTGTTTTCAGCACGGCCACGAACATATCCATGACAACGAAACTGTTCTATCATCTGCTTGGACATACCTAGGTGTGTCTTTCCCGGCTATTGTTTTCGTGACAGGACATAATCGGCTATCGCACGCAGATGGCCTTTTGCCGGACTGTCGTTAAACACGTCCAGGTCGTTGATGGATTCCCGGATAAATGTTTGCGCGCGGTTCAGCGAATAGTCGATGCCGCCGGAGCCCTGGATCAGGGCAAAGATCTTTCTGATGGTTTTAGGCGAAAAAGATTTGTTCTCGATGGTGGTTTTAATCATGTCCCGTTCGGTCTGAGAGCATCTGGCCAGTGTGTAAATAAGCGGCAGCGTCATCTTGCCTTCTTCCAGATCCTTGCCGATGGCTTTTCCGAAATCTTCCTCCCGGGCCATGTAGTC
>JAGFXG010000104.1 GCA_017860985.1 Deltaproteobacteria bacterium | reverse complement strand
CTACATTATTTATCGTGATCAGCATTCGCGCCTCAGGGACATCACCAACAAGATGGAAGTGGACCTCGTAGATCAGTATTTAAAGAAGTCCGACTGGAAAATTAATGAAAACAGCAATATGGACTATTCACTGCAGGGGCTTAACAATTATATTTCCTCCGAAGTCAGCAAAGTTTACTGGCTGAACGAAATTTACACACCGGAAATCCGCAAGGCACACAACGATGGTGATTTCCATATTCATGACTTGAGCCTGCTTTCAGTTTATTGCGTCGGCTGGGATTTATTCGATGTCCTGATGCAGGGGTTTCGCGGCGTATCCGGAAAGGTGGAGAGCAAACCCGCCAAGCATTTGCGCAGCGCCCTGGGGCAGGTGGTCAATTTCTTTTACACGCTTCAGGGTGAAGCGGCAGGCGCGCAGGCTTTTTCCAATTTTGACACCCTGCTTGCGCCGTTTATCCGCTATGATGGTTTAAGCATCAAGGAAATCAAGCAGGCGCTTCAGGAGTTCATCTTTAACATCAACGTCCCGACGCGCGTCGGATTCCAGACGCCGTTTACAAATGTCACACTCGATTTGACGGTTCCCAAATACTACAAGGATCAGCATGTTGTCATCGGCGGTAAGCCCCAGAAGGAAACCTACGGGGAATTTCAGGAGGAACTCGATCTGTTCAACAAGGCGTTTCTGCAGGTGATGGCCGAAGGCGACGCCAAAGGCAGGGTGTTTACCTTTCCCATTCCCACGTACAGCGTCACGAAAAATTTTGACTGGGACAATCCCAACATGAACGACCTGTGGGAAATGACGGCGAAGTACGGCGTGCCGTACTTTTCCAATTTTATCAATTCCGATATGAATCCTGAAGACGCGAGAAGCATGTGCTGCCGTCTGCGCATCGACAACAGGGAACTGCACATGAGAGGAGGCGGTCTTTTCGGTTCCAACCCCCTGACCGGCTCCATCGGTGTGATCACGATCAACATGCCTAGAGTCGGCTACCTGGCCAAATCCAAAAAAGACTTCATGGAGCAGCTGGCCAGACTGATGGACCTTGCCAGGGAAAGCCTGGAGACCAAACGAAAGGTGCTGGAGAAATTTACCGACGGCAATCTCTATCCCTATACGAAATATTACCTGCGCAATGCCAAAGAAAGATTCAACGAATACTGGAAGAATCATTTTTCGACTATCGGGCTGGTCGGGATGAATGAGGCCTGTCTGAACCTGCTGGGAATGAACATCGCCACACCGGATGGCCAGGCCTTCACCAAATCGGTGCTGGATTTCATGAGGACGCGGCTGATAGCCTATCAGAAAGAGACCGGTAATAACTATAATCTGGAATCGACTCCGGCGGAAGGGACATCCTATCGTCTGGCCCGCATCGACAAGGTCAAGTATCCGGATATTATTACGGCAAGCGACGGAAAGTCCAAAAAAGCGGAACCGTACTACACCAACTCCTCTCAGCTGCCGGTAAATTACACTGACGATATCTTCGAAGCGCTGGACCTGCAGGACGAAATCCAGACCCGTTACACCGGCGGTACGGTTTTCCACACATTTGCCGGTGAGCGCATTGATGATCCTCTGGCGGTTAAGGCCCTCGTGAAAAAAATCTGCTCCTCTTACCGCCTGCCTTATCTGACGTTTACGCCGACGTTCAGCGTCTGTCCGTCGCATGGCTATATCAAGGGAGAAGTTGAAAACTGTCCGACCTGCGCGGAAGCCTGCGAAGTCTATTCACGTGTCGTGGGTTATCTCCGGCCGGTGAAGCAGTGGAACAAGGGCAAGCAGGAAGAGTTTGATTCACGGCAGGTTTACCGGCTTCAATAAGACTGTGGTTTGCTGATTGCGATAATTAAGAAGACGGCCTTACATGCTGTTGTTTCTGGCCGTTTTTCATGTCTGTGTTTTTTAGAAGAAGAATCGATGAACATCGGCGGTTTACAAAAAGTATCTCTAATTGATTATCCGGGAAAGATCAGCGCGATCATCTTTACGCAGGGCTGCAATTTCCGCTGCCCATACTGTCACAATCCGGAACTGGTAGATCCAAAATTATATAAACCCTGTTTATTTCCAAAAGACATCCTGGATTTTTTAGATCATCGCAGGGGAAAACTCGATGCGGTGACCATCACCGGTGGGGAACCGACGCTGCAGGACGATTTGATTCCTTTTATTCAAAAGATCCGCAAAATGGGCTTTGCTGTAAAACTGGATTCCAACGGTTCGCATCCGGATGTTCTTGCCCGTTTGCTGAAGGAAAAGCTTCTGGATTTTGTCGCATTGGACATCAAAGCACCCCAAGACAAATACAGGCAGACCGTAAAGGTTCCGGTGGATGCCGCCGTTATTGCCGAAAGTGTCCGGATCGTTTTGAAGTCAAAAATTCCGCAGGAGTTCCGCACAACGGTTGTGAAATCCATGCTGACCGCAAAAGATATACTGGCCATCGCGAAAGAGATTGTCGGTGCAAAGCGCTACGCTCTTCAGAGATTTCAGCCAGCGCAAACGCTGGATCCTGAATTTGCGGGGGAAAATTCATGCCCGGAAAATGAGTTGTTGAAATTGAAGAAACAGCTGGAGAAGATTGTTCCGCTGGTTGTTATCCGTTGATCAAGTGTGACGGGGGAAAAACATGCAAGAGGAAAGAAGCAGCTCCGATTCGATCTATGCCGATCAGCTAAGGAGGTTAGCTCAGATCGGTGTAGCGCTATCCGCAGAAAAAGACATTGATCGCCTGCTGGGAAAGATACTGACTGAGGCGCGCATTATCACGCGGGCTGACGGCGGTACCCTGTATTTGATGTCGGTCAATGAAAGTAAGCTTGAGTTTGCTTTTGTGCAGAATGAATCACTGGGCCTGAGTATGGGCGGTGCCGCAGGTGGAATGACCTGGCCGCCTGTCCGACTGACCAATCCCGATGGTTCACCCAATCACGCCAATGTCTCCGCGCAAGTGGTGATCACCGGCCGCCCTGTCAATATTGCCGATGTTTATGCCGCGCAGAATTTCAACTGTGAAGGCCCCCGGTTATTTGATCAAAAAACAGGTTATCGTTCGCAATCCATGCTGGTTGTTCCGATGCGCAACCATGAAAACGACATCATCGGGGTCTTGCAGCTTGTCAATGCCAGGGATCCGGAGAACGGCCGGGTGATTCCATTTTCCCCAGAGTCTGAAGATCTGGCCTTATCCCTGGCTTCTCAGGCCGCGGTTTCTCTGACCAACAACCTGCTGATCGGGCAGCTGGAAAATCTGCTGGATTCGTTCATTCAGACGATAGCCGTTGCCATCGACGAAAAATCTCCCTATACCGGCGGGCACGTCCGGCGCGTGGCCGATCTGACGATGAGCATTGCAGAAAAAATCAATGCTTCCCTTGAAGGCCATTTTGCTCAAATCCAATTTTCAAGTGATGAACTGAAGGAACTGCGCATGGCCGCCTGGCTGCATGATATCGGGAAGATTACCACTCCTGATCATGTTGTTGACAAATCAACAAAACTGGAAAAAGTGTATGACCGGATAGAAGAAATCAAAACGCGTTTTGAGATGCTCAAACGGGAATATCAGCGATCACTTGAAGACGCGCAAAAGAAGGCGGATAATCAAACTCTGCGGAATGCGGAAAGAGAAATACAGGTTCTTGAGGAAGAATATGCATTCCTTCTTAAGCTTAATACCGGCAGTGAAACCGTTCGGGATGAAATGGTTGAACGGATCCGGCAGATTGCCCGCAGAAAATGGCGCACCACTTCGCAAGCCCTGCCGCTGCTAACGGAAGATGAAGTATACAACCTGAGCATTCCCAGTGGTACACTCAACGATGAGGAAAGAGATATCATCAACAATCACGCGGCTGTAACATATAAAATGCTGTCCAGGCTTCCGTTTCCAAAAAAAATGAGGAGGATCGCCGAATATGCCTCTGCGCACCATGAAAAACTTGACGGCAGCGGTTATCCTTCAGGTTTAAAAGGCGACCAGCTTTCCCTGCAGTCGCGAATCATTGCCCTGGCCGATATTTTTGAGGCTCTTACCGCCAAAGACAGGCCATATAAAAAAGGCCACTCGGTGCGTGAAGCTCTGAAAATCATGGAAGTGATGGTTCGGCATCAGCACATTGATCCATATTTATACGAGCTTTTCATCAAAGAAAAAATTTATGACGAATACACAAAAACTGGACTTACTCATCGGGAACCTAACGGATCATAGCTCATAGCTTGTGGCTGATCACAGGTTGTTCATGAAGATCATAGTGATAAGTATTTAAAATATTAGATAAAATAGAATCATTTATATTGTGGGATTTTAGGCGGTAAAATGAAGGAATCAGACGTTTTTTCTTGCCCGTTGTTTAGAAAAATGGTATAAAAATCAAATGAATGAAGCCTTTGCACAACGGCACAACCATAATCTTGTGAAGCCATCCCTGTCGGGTAATATGATCGTGTTGAATGATGCAGCTTTTAGTATGACGAAAAAGGACTTGTGTAAAACATTGCAAATGTAAATATAAATAATTTTTGCGGATAGTTGTCAGTCTTTTATACCGCACTGTGAGATAGATCTGCTTTCCGAAGGGTTTCCCGGTAAGAGGAATACATCGAATTGTGACGAAGTCGGCAGAACAGGAGAATACCGGATCGGGTGTGTATTCAGGTTTGATCAATCTTCGGCATAGATATTGTGGATGATCTGCGGACAGGAATAGAGGTCAGCTCTCTGAGAAATAAATTCCCATTTATTTTTCTATAGTCAGATCCTCGTAGGTGAAAAACAATCGCTGATAACGGTAAAGAAATTGTCAAATTTACCTACCGGTTCTATAACTGTTTTGAAATCACATTCCCGGATAATATTAAATATTCCTTCCGGTATTGATAAAAAGGATATTGTAATTAGAATAAACCGGTGAATGAAGTCCGGCAATGGGTAAAAAGTAAAAAACATTTCCATTGAATGTATTTATAATATTTAGTAGTAAAATGAATTCTTTATGCGCTTTTAGAAAAATGAACCTTCGAAGCGTCGCGAGGCAACAAGTCGGCATGATGTAATCGAGAGGGCGGAGCTGTATTAAAAGGCATCTTTTGAAATCATATCGAAAGTCTCTGGGATAAAATGCGGGAATCTGAACGGGAAAAATACGGATACATTGACAAAATGCAACTGAGCAAGGATATTACACATTATGGAAGATAATCAAAAAACACTCAATAAGCTGAGAGATGAGATGACGGCTGTGAATGAAGGTATTATAAACCATCTCAATCATTTTTTTTCCGTTTCCAACAAGATTGGTCTCATAAAGGATAAAATGGGGCTTCCACATTTCGATCCGGTGAGAGAATCGGAGATGTTGAAAGACATCTTGATGAAAACCCGGGGGCCCATGCCGGCGGAAGACATGCAACGTGTTTTTATGGAGATATTCAAGGTTTCAGTAAAAGAGATGGGTGCGGGGACGCGCCAAAAACTTAATGTCAGTCGCAGTCAGGGAAAAGGCAGCAAGGTGATCGATGTTGGCGGTG
>JAGFXG010000005.1 GCA_017860985.1 Deltaproteobacteria bacterium | reverse complement strand
TTGTCACAACTTACGAGCAGCAAAAAAACCACAAAAGCTAAAATAATAGCGGATCTGATTTTTTTCATATGCATCTCTTTCGTCCTGCGAATCATGATAAAAGGCAAGCAGGCTGTCAACAACGGGCTCTTTTCTTGAATCGTTAAAAACTTACATCATCATACGCCGGTGGCAATCCGGACTGTCACCGGCGCAGTTTTTTGAATCATACCTTAAACAGGATACTTTACCTCTGCTTCCACATCCTTCTGTCAGTCATTGTATAATGCTTTGAGCTGATCGCCGTATTTTTTCATCACATTGCGTCGGATGAGTTTCATGGTTTGGGTCAGCATGCCGTTGTCAACGGTGAAATCCTCGGCAATATAAAGGAACTTCTGGGGAATTTCATATCCGCCGAAAGATTTTCGCAGATGCTCTGTGATCTGCTGAGAAATGAAATCTGTGCATTCTTTATTGGCGATAGTTTCTTCATGTGTTCCTTGCGCCCATGCAGCGGTTTTTGGATCATTTTTCAGCGCATCAAAATCCGGCACGATCAAGGCTACGTTATACAGTCGGCCTTCGCCGTAAATGATAACATTGGCTACATATCTCATAACTTTGATATCGTTCTCGATTGATTCCGGATGCACATATTTGCCGTTTTCAAGCTTATATTCATCCTTGAACCGGCCGGTGATATGCAAATATCCCTCTTCATCAAGCCAGCCGCGGTCTCCTGTCCTGATGCCGGGGAAACCGTTCCAGGTATCGGGCATCATCGCATCTTTGGTTATGGCCGGCTTGTTATGATAACCTTGCATGACTTGCGCGCCGTACACCACGATCTCGCCATCCGGACTGTCTTCACCCACGCGGGATTTATCAATAACCACCTTCGTGTCTTTGAAAACCTTGCCGACCGTGCCGTATTTATTACCCCGGCCGGGTGAATTGTTTGTAATGACGGGTGAGGTTTCCGACAAACCGTAACCGTCATAGGTGGGCACGCCGACATCAGCGAAGAACATCGCGATTTCCGGTTTCATCATCGCCCCTCCGGTGACAACATGTTTCAATCTTCCGCCGAATATTGCCCTTATCTGCGAAAACACCAGGGCGTCAAGGTCCTTAAAATCTTTTGTCTTCTCGGCCAGACCGCGGTTTTTTACGGCTTCGGCGCAGGCCGCGTCAAAGAATTGTTTTTTAACCGGGTCCGCTGCCACACCCTGCTGGATTTTGTCGTAAATAATGTTGAAGACGCGCGGAACAGCTGACATGCCTGTGGGCTGGACTTCACTGAAATTGACAATGAGCTTTTCGGCGGATTCGGCAAATCCGAGGCTTCCGCCGCCCAGGATGTAGCAATGCAGATCGGCGGTCAGGCCGAAACTGTGCGCCCAGGGAAGAATACTCAAGCCTATATCTTTTTCTGTTACATCGAAAGTATCCCGGCTCTCCTGGGCGTTGTGCGTCATATTGCCATGATGCAGAAGCACGCCTTTCGGGTCACCGGTGGTACCCGATGTGTAGATAATAAAAGCCGTTTCCGACCAATGGGGTTTGTAGGAGGCAACAGGATTGGCCCTGCCCATTTTTTCGAGTTGCGCCAGGGATTTTTCTCCCTCGCCGAACAGGATAAAAACGTCCTTTAAGGTTGAAATGTCTTTCTGAAAACTCTTTATGACATCATAAATTTTCTGATCACGGACAAAAAGATACTTTATGGCCGCGTCCTGGATAATATACTGCCAGACCTTTTGCAGCTCCTTTTCATACATGGGAACAAAAACCCCGCCAAGACCATGCGTGGCATTGCAGCAAACAAACCACTCCACCGAATTGCTGACAATGACACCGACCTTTTCACCTTTGCTCAATCCCAGTTTGTTTAAAGCACCTCTGAGGTTGTTCACTCTCTCAGCCACAGCGCCGTAAGTTACCCATTCGTACTTGTCGGTTGCTTTATTCTTGGTACCGAACAAGTTGCATGAAGCATGCTTGGCCAAAGAGTCTTCAAAGAAATCGACCATGTTGTTGGGTTTGGTGTAATAGGCATCAAGGTTTGTTGAAGGGACAACGGCTTCATTATTCGACATATGCTACCTCCTTAGTGAGAAATTAACCATCGATTGAAATCCTGCTGAAAGGAAATTGACGAAACTGCCGATTCATGTTCCGGAAGGACTCCTGCTGATTTGTGTTTACCTGAAGCATACGTTCTGATCCTGATCTTCATGAAGAAGCTCTAGTGATCAGGTTATGCATTTAATCATTGTTGCAGATATTCCAATATCCACATCAGACGCATATTGTGTTTCATACGAACTAACGTCCACCATTGTTTTGTATAGGAAGATATAATTGAATGTCAAGAATATCTTGGCTTCAGAAGGTAAATGTCCCCTGGATTTTGCAATATTTGTAAATGCTTGATTTTATACTGGTGCCCCTGGGGCGATTCGAACGCCCGGCACACGGATTAGGAATCCGTTGCTCTATCCTGCTGAGCTACAGGGGCAGCCGTGATTTTGTGACAGGATGCGGGGATTTAACATTCTTTGAACGGACTGTCAACCGGTCAGCACTTTACTTGACTTAAAGATTTTTCAGATGCGTTTCCAGCAGGCGGTCTTTATCAAACTTGAGAAATTTCAGTTTTTCCGGTTTTGTGCCTGCAAAAGCACATTTTGGCGCCAGTCCAATCAATTCCGATTCCAGAATTTCAACACCGCGTTCAGCGGCAAGTTTCTCCACCTGTTCATAAATCATTTTCAGCGGTGTTTCTTTGCAGTTGGTCAGGTTCATGGATACCTGTGCCAGATTCCTGCTTTTTAAAATGACGCCTATGGCCCGCACATGCTTCAGGCCCCCGTTTTTTTCCCGGATCAGAGATGCAATTTTTTGAGCCAGCCTCAGATCACTGCAATTCAGATTGATGTTGTAAGCCACCAGCAGTTCGCGCGCGCCCACAGCCGTTGCTCCCGAACGCGGATTGAAATCGGACTTCCCGACATCGGGCAGGCTGTCTGGATTATTCATCTTATCTTTAAGTGCTTCATATCCCCCGTGCCGGACGTTGGCCAGTTCGCGGCGTTCGGGAACCAGTGCTGCTTCTCCGTAATAATAAACCGGTACGGAGAACCGTTCATATAATTGTTGGCCAAAAAGGTGCGCAAGATCAACGGCATCAGCCATTTTTGTTTTCCCCAGCGGAATGAAAGGGACCACGTCAACCGCTCCCAGTCGCGGATGGACACCTGTCTGCGAGCGCATGTCAATCAGTTCCAGTGCCTTTCCCGACGCGGCCAGCGCCGCTTCCAGAACATGCTCCGGTTTTCCCAGAAACGTAAAGACGCTCCGGTTATGATCGCTGTCTCCGCCGTAGTCAATGAAATGAACATCGGGAAATGACTTCAACACGCGGGCAATCGATTCGATTTTATCTAAATCGCATCCTTCGCTGAAGTTCGGCACGCATTCGATAATTTTCATGCTTTACACCTGATAAAATTTCAACGCCGGCAGTTCCACACAGGTGAGCTTTCCGCCATAAACCGCTCCCGTATCAATACCGATTTTATTGCCGGCAACCATCGGTTCACTGAAATGAGTGTGTCCGAAGACAACTTTTTTCCCAAAATCATAGTCGGAATCAATAAACGTCTGCCTGACCCACTGCATGTCATAAAGAGACTGTTCATCAAGCGTTCTCCCGGGAAGCAGACCGGCATGCACAAAAATAAATTGATCCGTTTCATAGTAAGGCAAAAGTGCTTTAAAAAACCTCAGATGATCCGCGGGAATTTTTTTCTTTCTCTCCCGCGGCGTATCCGACCGTAATATGCCGTATGCCCTGAGCGTCGCGAGGCCGCCATTGGCCAGATAGATATCATCTTCCACGCCATCCAGATACCTAAGCAGCATTGTTTCGTGATTGCCGCGAAGACAGATCATCTTCTGAAAGGTCTTTTTGAGCTTCAAAATATAATCCACAACGTCCCTGCTTCCATCCGCCCGGTCGATATAATCACCGATAAAGACCAGGGTGTCATTTACGGGATCGGCTTTAATCTCCCGGATAAGACGCTGCAGTTTGTCGAGACAGCCGTGTATATCTCCGATGGCGAATATTTTGTTCATCTTCCATTGCCGTGATCAACAGCACCTCAGTCTAACAGAGCTGCCGTGAAATCCCTGCTGTCAAAGACCCTTAAATCGTCCAGACCCTCTCCGACGCCTATAAAACGGACCGGAAGCCCCAGTTCACCGGCAATGCGAACCACAACACCGCCCTTGGACGTACCGTCCAGTTTCGTGAGAACGATGCCTGTCGCCCCGATGTCTTCCTTAAACATTTTTGCCTGCGCTACGGCATTCTGGCCGGTTGTGGCATCCAAAACCAGTAAAATCTCGTGCGGCGCTCCCGGCAGTTCTTTGCTGATAACCCTTTTGACCTTTTTGAGTTCCTCCATCAGGTTGGTCCGGGTGTGCAGGCGACCGGCCGTATCCACAATCACCACGCCCTTAAAACCCACTTTGATCCTGCCCACCGCATCAAAAACAACAGCGGCCGGATCAGCGTTCATTTTCTGTTTGATCACGGGCGCGTTTACACGGGTACCCCATACCTCAAGTTGTTCAATAGCTGCCGCCCGGAAGGTATCTGCAGCCACAAGCAGAATCTCATGACCATCATTGTGAAGAAGATTTGCCAGTTTACCGATCGTGGTTGTCTTGCCGCTGCCGTTGACTCCAATGGCCATGATCACAAAGGGCTGGTTTTTCGGAATCATCAGCGGCTTTTCCATCAGCTGAAGAATCGCTATCATGCGTTCCTGCAAAACCTTTTTAATCTGTGATGCATCCTGCAGCTCTTTGCGTTTCACCCGCTGCTTGACATCATCAATCAAATCATAGGTAAACTGCGGACCCATATCCGCCGAAATCATCAGCTCTTCCAGCTCCTCAAACAGGGCCTGATCCAGAATCCTCTTACCAAAAACAAGATTGTCCAGATTTTTTGTCAGGGAGTCGCGTGTTTTGGTGAGCCCCGCTTTTAATTTGTCGAATAAACCCAATTGACTGCAGATTCCTTTCTTCTTTGAAATGATTTATGAATGATTCCAATTACATCAACGAAAACCAATCGAGTGAAAACGGTTCACGCCTTCTGATCTATATTCATAACGATTTTCTTTGCTAAAGTAAAGGAATGGATTAGTTCAGATTGACGGAGACTAGGGAGGATATCCCCTGCTTCTGCATGGTCACGCCAAAAAGCGTATCGGCAACTTCCATCGTACTCTTGTTGTGCGTGATCATGATAACCTGGGACTGTCCCGCAACACCTTTGATCAGCCGGTTGAAAAGGTTGGTATTGGCATCGTCGAGCGCCGCATCCACTTCGTCCAGAATCAGGAAGGGCGTCGGACGGTACATGAGGATGGAAAAAATCAGGGCGATTGCCGCGAGCGATTTTTCACCGCCGGACAGCAGGCTGACGCTCTGCGCTTTTTTGCCCGGAATCTGAATATCAATATCCACGCCGGTTTCCAGAAGATCATTCTCATCGGTGAGCAGTAGCCGGCCCCGGCCGCCGGGAAAAATCTTCGCAAATACATCTTTGAAGCATTCGTTGACGGCGGCAAAGGTTTCGGCAAACCGTTCACGGGATATTTTATTAATCCGGGTGATCGTCCTCTGCAGGGAAGACAGCGATTCGTTAAGATCGGCAAGCTGCGTCGTCAAAAACTGATTGCGCTGATCGAGTTCAGCATATTCGTTGAGCGCCAGCAGATTCACTTCGCCGAAGTTATCAATCGTTTGCCTGTCTTTATCCAGCACAGCGGAAAGTTCCGCAATTCTGTCCTCCGTAACCATGACAAAATCCGTCATTGCGGCCTTAAGATCAACACCGTGCTTTTCAGTTACCGTCTTTTGCAGATTGTCAATGTTTAAAGCCGCTTCACGGCACTGCATTTCCAGTTCGTTTGCCTGCTTCTGCAGATCATCAAGATTTCTCTTGATGTCGCGGATTTCGTTTTCCTGCCCCCTTAGCCGTTCATCTTCGGCGGCCCTCTTTTCTTTCATTTCGGTCAATATCGCTTCGCAGGATGCCAGTTTGCCGTAAAGGGACTGCAGCATTTCCTGTTCCGCTTCAACGGACGAGACCAAATCCGTCATCTGTGTGTCGCAGGCGGTGATCTCTTCTTTTTTTCTTGAAACTTCACTTTCGTTAAGGCCGATATCATGCTGCAGCCGCGCAACGGTTCTCAGGTCCGCTTCCTTCTTCTCCGCCAGAGAAGCCAGCAAAACTTTTTTCTCCGTCAGGGATCTCTCCTGTGCGTCAATGGCCGTCCGCGACTGTTGCCTGCGGTTATTGAATACGGAGATAATTTCGTTGAGCTCTTTTTCAGCCGTTTCTTTCAGCAGGACATTCTCTTTGATCTCCAGAAGTTTCTGTGCGGCCTGAGCCTCTTCCGTTTTTATATTCTGACGGTTGTATTCGAGGACAGCGATTCTCTGTTTCAATCTTTCCGATTCATCTTCAAACCGTTCCAAATCTTTTTTACGGCCGTTGATGTCTATATCCAGCCGGTGCGTTCTGTTTTTCAGCTCCGTGAGTTCTTCATCCCAAGCGGTGATCGATGAAACCAGTTTTTTCTTTTCCTCAATCTGATCATCCAGTTCTTTAGAAAGCTTTCTGACGTCCGTTTCCAGTTCGGCGATTTCTCTTTTGGTCGCCAGCAGACTTTTTTCCACTGCCGCTCCGCTGCCGCCGGTCAACACGCCGTTTGGACTGATGGTATCGCCTTCCGGTGTTACCAGTGTCCCCCGGAAGCCGTTTTTCTTCCACAGATTAATCCCCGTGGTGATCGATGGCGTTAATAAGACATCCCCCAGGAGACAATCGGCAATCTGCTGAAATTCTTCCTGAACAACTACTTTACTCCGAAGGGGCTCAGCTTCCTCAAGATGCTCGGCGCTGTATGTTTCAGCATGATTGCCGCGCAATTCCACCGGCACAAAACTTCCCCGGCCCAGCTGATAATTTTTCAGATAATCAATGGCGCGAAGGCCTTCTTCCTGGTTCTTCACCACGACGTACTGCAACTTGTCGCCCAGCACCGCTTCCACAGCGGATTCATATTCGCGGGGCACATTGATGTGATCGGCCACTACTCCGTAAAACCTGTCCTGATCACCCTGCGTTTCAATCACCTTCTTCACACCGTCGCTGGACCATTTAAAAGCGGCCTGAAACTCTCCCAGCGATTGAAGACGCGATGACTTTCCGCCCGCTTCTTCCTTGGTTTGCATGATCCGCTCTTCGAGGACCTGCAAATCCGACCTGGCCCTTTGCAGCTCTTCTGCGATCGCCTCTTTCTGCCCGGTCAGCTTGTTGATTTCCTCTTCTTCCGCCGTCTGGTCCGCCCTGAGCGACTGCAGCTTAACCGCCAGTTCATCAAATCTGTTTTTGTCCTGTTCAATTTCGCGGTTTTCCCTCTCTTCGCGCTTCTTGAAATCCTCCAGGTTTTTGTTAAGGGTCGTGATGATGTTGTTGAACTTGGCCAGATCCTGCATCACATCAATGTATCGGATTTTATGTTCTTCCAGCCGGGAGTTGATTTCCCTGTCGCTTTCCAGAAGCCCCTCAACTTCTTTCTGGCCGGCGTCCAGCTCGTTCTGAAGCTGGGTCATCCGGTTCATGGCTTCCTCCGCCTTTTTCTGCAGATTATCCATTTCAACCGCGAGGGATGACTTTTTATGCTCCATCAAATCTATTTCAGATTGATTCTTTTGTTTGCGCTCCGTGGCTTCGGTAATCCGGCGGCGCGAAAACTCAATATTTTTTTCCTTGATGGTAATTGAATTTTTAATTTCATAAAGCTCGGTTTGACGGCTGCTGATTTGTTCGTCGTTCTCCATCAGCTTCGCCTTCATTTCTTCCAGGGCGGATTCCTTTGCCTCCAGTTGAGCCCTGATGCTTTCAGACTGCCCGGAAAAATGAGTCCGGGATTCCTGCAATTCGTCACTTTTACCTGCCAGTTTCGCAAAATCCTGCTTGGCAAGAATCAGTTCCGTATCCTTGATCCGCAGCTTTATTTCCTTGTATTGCTCGGCTTTTTTGGCCTGTCTGGCAATGGCATTGAGCTGGGATTTTACTTCCTTATGAATGTCGTTGAGGCGGAGAATATTCTGCCTGGTTGCTTCCATCTTTCGAACGGCGGCATCTTTACGGCTTTTGTATTTGGACACGCCGGCCGCATCTTCAATGAACAGGCGGCGGTCTTCCGGCTTGGCCTCCACCATGGTGGCCACGGAGCCCTGCTCCACCAGAGAATAAGTTCTTGCGCCAATGCCCGTGCCCATAAAGAACTCTTTGATATCCAGCAGTCGGCAGGGTACACGATTGATGCAGTATTCATTTTCATCGTCTAAAATGGCTCTGCGTGAAATGGAAACTTCCGTCAACTCACCGTATACACCGGGAAAACTTGACCCGCCGCTGGACAGAGTCATGACCACTTCCGCCATGCTTACAGGAGCGGCATCTTCACTGCCGTTGAAGATTACATCGTCCATTTTCTTTCCGCGCAGTGCTTTGACCCGCTGCTCCCCCATCACCCAGCGGATCGCGTCAACCACGTTTGATTTTCCGCAGCCGTTGGGCCCGACAATCGCATTTACGCCCTGGGAAAAATCAATGACGGTTTTGTCACGGAAGGATTTAAAACCTGATATTTCTAGCCGTTTAAGCTTCATAATGCATCTTTAACCGAACTGTCTAAATTTTGGAAAAGCCTAACAAAAGATATTTCCTTTGTAAAGTGAAAATACAACAATATGTATTCAATAAAAATAATACCACAACATATAGTGCTTTGATTAGAATAACAGATAAAATTGCAATAGATAAACAAGAGGCCTAAAAATGAAATCCGGCCAAATCAGGACAGATTTTTTAGAACGTGCCCATGGAACTGTTATCTTCAAAGAGTCTTAAAAAACACCCTCCAGTTTCTTTCCGCATTTGGGACATGAATTTCCCGACAGATAGTTGGCGACAATTCTGTAACCATAACGATTAATTAGCAGATTAGAACAATTTGAGCAATAGGTATTTTCACCCTCGTCGCCCGGCACATTCCCGCTATAAACATACATTAATCCGGCTTCCTTTCCGATATGACAGGCCCTGTGGAGCGAGGAAATCGGGGTCGGCGGCGTCCTGACCATCTTGAACTGTGGATGGAATCTGCTGATATGCCAGGGAGTTTCTGATCCCAGGCTGCAGATGAACGCTGCTATGTCCCGTAATTCTTCCAGAGAGTCGTTTAATCCGGGAATAAGCAGAGTGGTAATTTCCAGCCAGATTCCCCGCTCCTTGATCTTTTTCAAGGTGTCTAAAACCGGGTTAAGCTTCGCGCCACATTGTTTTTTGTAAAATTCATCACGAAAAGATTTTAAATCCACATTGGCGGCAGCAAGGTAAGGGGAAATAATATCAATGGCTTCCGGAGTCATGAAGCCGTTGGTCACAAAAACATTCTGTAAACCTTCCAAACAGGCAATCCTGGCAGTTTCCAATGCGGTTTCCAGATAAACAGTTGGTTCCGTATAGGTATAAGCGATTGTTTTGCATGCACTATTTTTTGCCCGCTCCACAATGACCGCAGGGGCGGTATCTTCACCTGTGATCATCAGCGTGGAACGTGGCATTTGAGAGATTTCATGATTTTGGCAAAATTCACAGCTGAAATTACAGCCGACTGTGGCTATGGAATACGATCTCGTCGCGGGATGAACATGGAAAAAAGGCTTCTTTTCAATCGGATCAACATGCTCGGCAATCAGTGTCCCAAAAACAAGAGAATACAAAACACCGTTTTTATTTTCCCTCACACCACAGAGACCCCGACGGCCGGGATTGATCTTGCAGCGGTGAGCGCACAGTGCACACTGAACACGGTCGTCATCGAGTTTATCATAAAGCAGCGCTTCGCGGATCATCGATCACCCTCCTGAAGCATGACGCGAACAGCTTCCGGAGCCGCAGCCCTCGTTTTTGCTTTCACATCAAATGAATTCAAAATGGGATTCTGGACGGTTTGATACGTATAGTTGACAGCGAAAGCCATTCCGACAAAAGCACCAAGTGGATTTTTCTTGACGGGAAAAAGTTCCTCCAGCTCCGAAAAAAAGGTGTAAAACGGACCGGGAAGATAAATAACGGATCCCCATGCGACTGAAGGCGATGAGATTGCTTCGCTGATGAGGGACTGCATTTCACCGACGGTGAAAAAGCGTATTCCGGACGTGACGGGAAAGCCAAAAAGCCTGCGGACAGATTGGCGTGTTCCCACAAAAGTATGCTTATTGAAAAAGCCGATGAAAACGCGGTTTCGGCTCACGCGGACAGCTTCCGCAATGATTTTTTGCGGATCATCCAAAGTTCGCACATTATTGATCAAAGTAACAATGTCAAATTCATTATCGGAAAAAGGAAGATCAACGGCATTACCCCGTACAAGTTCGCAACGATGACCGAGTTTATTTTTGGCTGAAGCAAGGGCGGCATCTGATGGATCAATTCCGGTCAGGGAGCATTTTTTTTGCTTAAACAGATTTAAATAATTCCCCGACCCACACCCAACATCCAGCACAGATTCACCGGCGGCAGGGCGCACCAGGTCCATGATCAATTTTTCCTGCCTGGAAAATATATAGCGTCCCAGTTCGGTTTCCAGCCATTGATCCTGTGAGACAGCCTGTAGCGGATCAAATAACATGCAGCCACCCTCTTATCAAAGACAGCAGAGCTTTTCGCGTTTATCGGGACAGGCAGTCACCTGCTCCCCTATCAGTGGCAATAACAAAATTATGCTATATTATACTTCATCTTCAGATTATTGCACCAACAGAGTTTCATCCGCCAATGTCCGACATATCGCGGTAACATTTTTTCAAATGTCTATCCGTGCAGTCCATGTCGTGTTTTTGGGGCTTCAACAATATCGCCCGACGGATCAGACCCGCTAATTCAGCATCACTGCAATGGCTGTTCAGCGCATCCTTCAAATCAACTTCTTCTTCCTTGAGAAGGCAAACCCGCAGCTTGCCGTCAGCGGTCAGCCGCATACGGTTGCAGGTGGCGCAGAAATGATCACTGACAGAATTGATAATGCCGATCTCTCCCCGTCCCCCCTTAACTTTAAATATCCTTGCCGGACCGTCCGATTTGTGTTTCTTCCCGTTGACCGGTTCAAGCTGGAAATGCCTCCCGATAATGTTCAGCAGCTGATCCGCAGCCAGAAACTCCTGAGGCTGATTAATATTCACCTCACTGATCGGCATGATTTCGATAAAGCGCATCTGAAACGGTTTCTTCCTCGCCAAATCGACAAAATTCAGCACTTCATCGTCATTGAATCCTTTCAGGACAACCGTATTGATTTTAATGGGCGCAAAGCCGGCCTTTTCCGCGGCATCAATACCACGCAATACGTCGTCAATATTGCCCCCGCCGGTTATCTGAAAATATTTTTTAGCATTCAAAGAATCCAGGCTGATATTGATCCTGGTAATGCCCGCGTTGAAGATACCTTCAGCATATTTATCCAGCAAAGCGCCATTGGTTGTCAGGCTGATATCCTGAAGTCCCTGAATTTTTTTCAGGGCGGCGGCAAACTCGACAAACCCGCGCCGGACAAGCGGTTCACCGCCCGTCAGGCGAACTTTGATAAATCCCATTTTAACGGCCTGAGAAACAACGCGAAGAATGTCCTCGTAACGGAGAATATCATCATGCCCCTTCAGTGAAAAACCTTCCTTGGGGCGGCAATATGTACAACGCAGGTTGCACCGGTCGGTAATGGAAACCCGAAGATAATTGATATCCCTTTCATATTTATCGAGCATAGCTACGACGTATAATTCCTTTCCACATGCATGACTGACGTTCATTAACACAATCCATCCGACAAAACAACATATGCCTGACAGGCTTATCTCCGCACCATTTACATGCGATCGGTCATCGCATGTCCACGAAAGACAAAATGAAATGTTTCTTGACAGGACGCATCTTCTCGTTTAGAAATTATGAAAAAGAAGTTCCTGCCTGTTGTTGAACAATAGAATCACGTCAGAGCAAGGCCAATCTGTCTGGAGTATTTATGGAAAAGATGCCTATTACGAAAGAGGGCTTTGAAAAATTAAAAAAGGAACTGGACAACATTAAGAATGTGGCCATTCCTGAAAATATCCGTGATATCGAAGTTGCTCGATCCCATGGCGATCTATCTGAGAATGCGGAATATTCCGCGGCAAAGGAGCGACAGTCCTTCCTGCATGGCAAGTCACAGGAACTGGAAAACAACCTGGCATCCTGCAACATCATCAATCTGACTGGAATCGTAAGTGACAAAGTGGTGTTTGGTAGTTATGTGACCATTGCCGATATTGACAGTGACGGCGGAGAAGAAATAAAATATCAGCTCGTCGGCCCGTTTGAATCGGACATCAACCTCAATAAGATTTCAGTTACGTCCCCGATCGGCAGGGCGCTGATCGGAAAAAGCATTGACAGCGAGATCATCGTGAAAACGCCGGGAGGAACGCGCAAATTTCAGATTATCGACATTTCCATCGAATAAGCACTCGTCCCATTCCCGAAATATTCAAAAGCACAAAATACCATAAAAAAAGCAGCTCTCTTCATGCAGAGCTGCTTTTTTTTAATCCATATTGAAACTGATCAGTTTTGCATCAGTTTTTCAGCAACACTAATCCTGTTGATGGCACGGGCAAGCGCTAAACGCATTTTTTCGTAGTCTTCATGCTCCTTGTTGAGCTGCCCTAAACTTGCCGTTGCCTTTTCCTTCGCCTTGATGGCCCTGTCTTTATCGATAGCATCGGCTCTTTCCGCCGTTTCAATCAAGACGGTAACCTTGCTTCCCGTTACTTCCGCATAACCGGTATTAACGGCATAATAGATTTTTTTTCCGCCGGCGAGGAAGTAAAGCTCTCCAATATCCACCGAGGTCAAGAAAGGTTCATGTCCGCGCAACACGCCAAACTCACCTTCTGTTCCAGGCAGAGTCACTTCGTCAACCTTCCCGGAAAAAACCATTTTTTCCGGCGTTACCACTTCAAGAGTTATTTCTTCCGCCATTGGAATCCTCGCTTATAACGAAAGCTTCTGAGCTTTTTCTATAGCTTCTTCTATGCCGCCGACCATATAGAAAGCCTGTTCAGGCAGATCGTCATGCTTGCCTTCCAAGATCTCCTTAAATCCTCTTACGGTATCGGGCACGGAAACAAATTTACCTTCGGTTCCTGTAAACTGAGCGGCAACGAAGAATGGCTGAGACAGGAATCGCTGAATCTTTCGAGCACGGCTAACCGTCAGCTTATCCTGTTCAGAGAGTTCGTCCATGCCCAGAATGGCAATGATGTCCTGCAGGTCTTTATATTTCTGCAGCGTCACCTGCACCTGTCGAGCAACCTGATAATGATCCAGACCTATAACGTTAGGATCAAGAATACGCGACGTTGAATCCAGAGGATCCACCGCGGGATAAATACCCAGTTCGGCGATCGGACGGGACAAAACGACGGTTCCGTCGAGATGCGCAAAGGTGGTTGCCGGTGCAGGGTCGGTCAAGTCATCCGCGGGAACGTAAACGCACTGAACGGCTGTAATCGAACCTTTATTGGTCGAAGTGATGCGCTCCTGCAATTCACCAAGGTCCTGGGCCAGTGTCGGTTGATAACCGACGGCCGAAGGCATACGTCCCAGCAGAGCGGAAACTTCAGAACCGGCCTGCGTGAAACGGAAAATGTTATCAACAAACAAAAGCACGTCCTGGCCTTCGATATCGCGGAAGTATAATCAAAGCGGCCTGTTTGATAACGCCTGATTCCAGCATTTCACGATAAAGGTCGTTTCCTTCACGGGTTCTTTCACCCACGCCTGCGAACACGGAAATTCCACCGTGGTGCATGGCAATGTTATGAATCATTTCCATCATAACAACGGTTTTGCCGACGCCGGCTCCGCCGAACATTCCCATTTTACCGCCGCGGGGAAAGGGAACCAGAAGATCGATAACTTTTACGCCTGTCTCCAGAACGTGAACGGATGTATCCTGCTCCATGAATGTCGGAGATAGACGGTGAATCGGCATGTGAG
>JAGFXG010000103.1 GCA_017860985.1 Deltaproteobacteria bacterium | reverse complement strand
TTTCGAGCATCGGGATTCAATTGCCGCTTCGGTGAAAGCGACCGCAGGTAAAAAATACTGGGCCATTGTGGGCAGCGGGCCCAATAAGGCGGCCGCCGATGAAATACGCATCAAACTCAGCGAACTCTGCTATAAAACGATTTCATCAGACATTGTCGAGAATAAGAAACATATCGATTTATCCGCCGAACCGTTAATCCTGGTCTGCGCGTCCGGCAATCCTGATGCTGTTCTGGAAGATGTCGCCAAAGACGCCGCCATTTTCAAGGCGCATAAAGCGTCGGTCATTGTTTTTGCGGACGAGGGGGATTCCCGCTATGACGAAGTCGCTGACGCGGTCATTGCCATACCAGCCGCCCTCGATCCGCTGCCGGTTATTCTCAACACGATGGCCGGTCACCTGTGGGGCTATTACGCGGCACTCGCCATTGACAAAGAGGCACAAATCTTCCGCGAATTCCGCAGCCGGCTGTCCAAAGAGTTGACGTTGAGGATGCCCGACAGATTATCCATTCTGGACATGATCGCCGACGCCTCCCTTCACAGGATGATCAATCAGTTTTACAGCCTGTTCAATACGCACAGGCATAATGACGCATTCACCGAACTGTCGTCCCGAACGATCGTTGATCTGCTGTTGCTTTTGAAGTATACTGCGGGCAGACTGCCTCTCAGAGACTTTCATCAGGACTTCAAAAACGAAAAAGGCCTTTTTTCACCGTTTGAACTTCTCGATGTCACGCTGGGAAAAGCCATCGATGAACTGGCTCGTCCAATAGACGCCATCCGCCATCAGGCTAAAACCGTCACTGTCGGCACGAGCCGCAAAGAAAAGGAACTTGGCGGCATTGTTTTCGATCTGATGAATTCCCTCGATTTTTCCGCTAAAAACCTGACTTATCGCGACATTCTGACCATCAACCGCATCCAGCCGGCCATTACAGCGGTGCGGGGATATACTATTTATGATATCAGCGGTCTCGATGAACAGGGTAATCCGTCCACAAATTCGATGATTGCCGTTCTTGCCAGAGGAGGTGTGGCCACCGGCATGAAATCCCGTGCGGATCGTCCCACCGCGCTGATGGGGGTAAAAAGAACGATCGTCAGCACAGGATATGTTTATATCGGCAAAGGCCAGGCGGACGGAGCTCTCATTGTAATTCTCCCCTTGAGAAGCGGCGGTGAATTTGTCAGTCATTTACTTTTGCTCCACGTGGAATACAATGAATCACTGCCTGTCAACAAAAGGAAGGAAGTCCTGGGTTACCGGTACAATGACATTAAAAACCTGGTGAATGAATACAACATCAGATGGGATGACCGTTATCTGGGGCAAATGACTCTTGCTGACCTGTTCAGTAAACCCGTGGATATTATTGCCGGCCAGATCAACCAGTGGGCGGCGGCGCAGGAGTGAAATATTACGTCCATCATGCAACATGCAATGAAATATTATTACAGCACACTATCCGTTCAAAACGATGAGGATCAATGATGAAAACAAAATTTATCTTTGTTACAGGAGGCGTTCTTTCTTCGCTTGGCAAGGGATTGGCGGCCGCATCGATTTCAGCATTGCTGGAAAGCCGGGGTCTGAACGTCACCAATCAAAAACTGGACCCCTACATCAACGTTGACCCCGGGACCATGAGTCCATTCCAGCACGGTGAAGTTTTTGTGACAGACGATGGCGCGGAAACCGATCTCGACCTGGGACATTATGAACGGTTTTGCTCCACCTGTATGGGAAAGAAAAACAATCTTACCACCGGCCAGGTTTATTACTCAGTCATTACCAAAGAAAGACGTGGAGATTACCTGGGTAAAACAGTTCAGGTCATCCCTCACATCACAAATGAAATTAAAGATTACATCAGGCACACGGCAGCCGGTTTCGATGTATCCATCGTGGAAATTGGCGGCACTGTGGGCGATATTGAAAGCCTCCCTTTTCTTGAAGCCATTCGCCAGTTCCGGAACGAAGTCGGAAAACAAAACGCCATTTTCATCCATCTGACCTGGGTGCCTCTGATCAGGACCGCCGGCGAAGTGAAAACTAAACCCACTCAGCACAGTGTGAAAGCGCTGCGGGAAATTGGCATTCAACCGGACATTCTTCTGTGCCGGACGGAAAATTTTCTCTCGAAAGACATCAAATCCAAAATCGCTCTTTTCTGCAATGTTGACGTGGCGGATGTTTTTACGGCCAGGGATGTCAACTGCATTTACGAAGTGCCGCTGGCTTTTCATCGTGAAGGCCTGGACAGCAAAATTGTCGATTTTCTGAATATCTGGACAGGACAGCCGAAGCTGGAAGCGTGGGAATACGTGGTCAACCGGTTTCAAAACCCTGCTGACGAAGTATGCATCGGCATTGTCGGCAAATACGTCAACCTGGCCGATTCATACAAAAGCCTGAATGAAGCGCTTGTGCATGGAGGCATTGCCAACAACTGCCGTGTAAAACTGAAATTTATCGATTCTGAAAAAATTGAAGAAAATGGTATTGGAAACCATTTTGACGATATTGACGCGATGCTCATTCCCGGAGGTTTCGGCATTCGCGGAATAGAAGGAATGATCCTTGCCGTTGGGCACGCGCGGGAGAATAAGATACCGTTTTTTGGAATTTGCCTGGGAATGCAAATGACTGTCGTTGAATGGGCCAGAAATGTATGCGGGCTTACCCAGGCCAACAGTTCTGAATTTGATCCGGAGACACCCTACCCGGTGATTGACCTGCTGCCAGAACAGCGTAATGTAACGGACAAAGGTGCTTCCATGAGACTGGGTGCGTGGCCCTGTGTTATTGAGGAACCTTCTTTTGCTTTTACAGCCTACGGGCAAAAGGAAATATCCGAACGCCACCGACACCGCTATGAATTCAACAACGATTTCAAAAAGACGCTGACGGACCGGGGAATGCGCATTACCGGGGCATCGCCGGACGGCTCCCTGGCGGAAATCGTTGAGATACCGGATCACCCATGGTTTCTGGGGTGTCAATTCCATCCGGAATTCAAATCGCGGCCGATAAACCCTCACCCGCTTTTCAGCAGGTTTATTGAAGCTGCATTGCAGCATGCGAAAAAGCATACCCGGGCTTAATTGGCATGCCCCGCGACTTGAATCTCAAATACGTTCGGCCATAATTTCCCTGTCACAAAAATCCGTTTTTCTTTCGCATCATAGGCCAGACCATTGATCACATCAACCTGTGCGTTTTGTGGAAGATAGGAGCGGAGCACCGATAAGTCAATCCAGCCCACCACCCTGCCGCTTTTGGGCGATATGCGGACAATCATGTCTTCGGTAAATATATGTGCCCATATTTCACCTTTGATAAACTCCAGTTCGTTTAGTCCGTCAACGGGTCGGTTGCCGTCAAGAACATCGATTTTCCGAACCACTTTAAATGAATCAGGCTCACGGATTGTTATGGTTGACGACCCGTTGCTCATCAGCAAATGCCTGCCGTCCGAAGTCAACCCCCAGCCCTCTCCTTCATATTTCATTCTCCCGCTTGTCTGGAAAGTCTGGCTGTCATAAACAAAAACGATGCCGCTTTTCCATGTCAGCTGATAAATTTTATTCTTCAGAAGGGCAAGTCCCTCGCCGAAATACTCCTGAGCTATTTTGACTTTCTGCAGGGTTTTTCCCGTTTTGATATCTTTACGATAAAGAAACGACCTTCCATGAAGACCTGTGGATTCATAAAAATACCCCTGATGAAAAAACAACCCCTGTGTAAAGTTCGCTGGATCATGGGGATAGACATTCACAACCACAATGGATGAGATGGGGGCCCCGGTTTTCAAACTGGTTAGCCTTGCCAATACACTCTGTGCATGAACGGGACAAATCTGAAGAATCAATATCAGCCATACAGCAAGAACGGTCAACAGGCCTGCCCTGTCCAAATTTTTTCCTGATCTTTTCCAATTTATTTTTCGAAACATGAGAATCTCACTCCCACTTGCCGGCTTTTCCAGTACTGATGGAGGTGAATTTGCAAAAACCGCAAAGGCGGCTCAATATTTCTAAATAAGAACGGATTTCTTCGGCAGCGCGTCGGCCGGACGCAAATAAAAAGGAACGCATGCTGACAGGTCAAGCAAATCATTTTGCCGGTATTTTTCAACCGCCAGCCTTCCTACGGCTGAGGCACAGATATATTGTTCCTGCTCCGGAGCTATGACTATTTCATTACTCATGGATCGGATCAGGTCTGCGTATTTTAGCGCGCCGTCTCCGACATAGATCACGTCTTCTTTCAAATAATCGGCAATGCTTTCCGGATTCAGAGCTCTTTCGGCGTCCAGCTGTCTCAAAACTCCATCTTCGTCATACCGGTAATAGGCAAGATAGACCTGACCGCGGCCTGCATCCATCATCGGACCGATAACCGCCCTTTGATTGTTCACATTGAGCGCCAGAGCGGCCAACGACGAAACTCCGACCGCTGGTTTTCCCGTTGCCATCATCAACCCTTTCAGGGTGCTGACACCGATGCGCAATCCGGTAAATGACCCCGGTCCCAGGGTACAGGCCAATAAATCGATCCCGGACAATGAAACGCCGGCCAGACGGATCGCTTCATCGATGGCGGGGAGAAGCACTTCAGAATGATTGAGGCCATTATTGATAATGGTATCATAAAGAACAGCCCTGTCGCGTAAAATTGAAACAGAAACTGTTTTCGAAGACGAATCAAAAGCTAGTGTCAACATATTACTTGAAAAATTTTAAGACATCATTGATCGGCTTTATGTTGAGCCGTTCAATATCAATCATAATGACAAAAAGCATCAGCATCACCAGGAAGACAAAACCGATTTGCTGAGATATTTCTTTAATTTTTAATGGTATTTCCCTTCTGGTCACCATTTCGATCAGATAAAAAAATATGTGCCCCCCATCCAGAACAGGAATGGGAAACAGATTGATGACTCCCAGATTGATCGACAAAACGGCCATAAAAAGAATAAATGGAATAAGTCCTTCCTTGACCTGGGCCCCCGCTACCTGGGCAATGAAAATTGGTCCTCCCAGTGTCCGGGGCGAAATGACCCCCTCAATCATTTTGACAATGGAAATAACGGTGAGCTTGCTGATTTCCCATGTCTTTTCAAACGACGAAACCGCCGCCTGCAGGGGATTTTTTCTTTCAATGACCGTTTTACCCGAGGGGGATACTCCAATGAGATACGTTGACTCTTCTTCACCGAAGATATTCTTTGTCTTGGATATCCTGGGTTTCACCGTAAATGTTTTGCTTTCATTTCCACGTTCAACCACTACTTTAACTTCGCTGTCTTTTCCTTTTGTTATAATTGGCCTTATTTCATCCCAGTAAGCTATCTTCTGATCGTTGAGAGATATGATCTTATCGCCTTTTAGAATACCTGCCGCCGCAGCTGAGGAATCTGCCGACATCTCGCCTATAACCGGGATAAGGTTGGGTAGTCCGTACATAAAAACGATAAAGAAAATGACAACAGCCAGAAGAAAATTGAAAACCGGCCCCGCCAGCACAATTAACAACCGCTTCCAGGTTGGCTGATTGTAAAAGGACCTTTCTTC
>JAGFXG010000102.1 GCA_017860985.1 Deltaproteobacteria bacterium | reverse complement strand
CAGGCTCTTGCTGATAGCCCTGTTCGTGATATTGACAGCTCTCATTGGGTGCGGCGCAATGAAAACGGTTACCGTGCTGGAACCGGCCGGCCAGCAGGGTCCGCCGCTGGAAGAAGATATCCAGCGAAATGATTTTTCGGCGGCCAAGGGAGACAGCGTCATCGGCCGGCTGGCGACGGTCAGGCTCGAGAAGGACGATACCCTGCCGGATGTAGCAAGGCACTTCGGTTTGGGAATCAATGCCATCAGCGCCGCCAACCCGGGGGTGGACATGTGGGTGCCCGAGGCCGGGAGGAAGGTCATTTTGCCGCTGAGCTTTATTCTTCCGGATGCCAGGAGAAAGGGGATTGTCATTAACCTGGCGGCGATGAGGCTCTTCCTGTTCAAGGGCGGCGGCCGGGTTGCGACTTACCCTGTCGGAGTCGGCGCCGAGGACCGGCCCACTCCAATGGGCCAGATGTATGTTAAGAGCAAGACAGTCAGGCCGACTTGGCATGTGCCCGCATCCATTGCCGAGCGCTACCGAAAGAAGGGTGATCCTCTGCCCGAGAAAGTCCCCCCGGGCCCTAAAAACCCGCTTGGCGAATATGCCATGTATTTGAGCAGGCCGGGTTACCTCGTCCACGGCACCAATAAGCCGGCCAGCATCGGCCTTCAGGCGACCAATGGCTGTATAAGGCTCTATCCGGAGGACATTAAAAGGCTTTACGAAAGCACCCCTGTCAATACGCCTGTGAGCATTGTGAACCAGCCTTATCTCGTAGGCCAAAGCGGCGGCGTTGTTTACATCGAAGTGCATGCGAACGGCGAAGACTCGGACAAGTCCGAACTTAACAAGATGTTTGCAAAACTGAAAGGCATTGAAAAGAAATCGGCGCGGCCTGTCGACTGGGGAAAAGTCAAACAAGCGCTGGCCGAGGCCCGCGGGGTTCCCGTGAGTGTTTCCGGGGTCCCTGACGGAAGCGGGAAGGGGGCTGAAATAGCGGAAGTCCGGCACCCGTCAAAGCTCTATGGCAGACCGGAGGTCCCGGAACTCAAAATGGGCGCCTGGTATGTCCTGGCCGGCGACATGCCTCACCGGGAGAACGCTTTGAGACTTGCCGCGATTATCAATCACCAGGGCCCGCAGATCCCCGCGAGGGTAATAACAAGAAAGAACGATTACCGGGTCATAGCCGGCCCCTTTAAAAACATGGCCGATGCGAAGGAGGCCGTCAAACGTTTGAAAATTGATTTGGAGATGGAAGGCAGATTGATCGAGTTGAAGGCGGATGTCCCGGGACAGTGAAGTTCCGGAGTTTTATAAAACTTTTTAATCAGGCGAGCCATGGTTGACTCTATGGTGTTGACGAGGCAGACTGAAAATCCAAAGAGGAGGTGAATAGAGGTATGAAGAAGAGTTTTTGGGTGATTTCGATTATGGTGTGTTTCGCAGTTTCAGTGGCGGGATGTGCAACTACCGGTGACCTTGAGAAAATGCAGGCCCAGGACAAGGTGATCAATCAGAAAGCCGACCAGGCACTGCAGGAAGCACAGGAAGCCAAGGCTTCAGCCGCTCAATCGAAGGCTGAATTGGAGAAGGCCAATGCGTCCGCCAAGAACGCAGCCGACGCCGCTGCCCGCGCTGAAGCAGCCCTGAAAGCGGCAGAGGAAAAGGCCGCCGCCGCGGAGCAAAGGGCAGCCGTTGCGGAGGAAAAATCAGAGTCCAAGGCCGCCTTCGAGAAATCGATGAGGAAGTAAACTGTTCGCGAGAGGCGTCACGGATTAAAAAAAGAAACGGCAGGGACTAGTGCCCTGCCGTCTTTTTTTGCGCGTCAGCTGTCCTGGACGAGACACGACGTTACGGCCGCGTCAAATATGAAAGTCACGACTCGGAATCACCTATGACCATTTGTATTTGCTATTTATTGAAAGAGAGAATACGGCGATGCGGTCCCTCTGTTCAGCTCGGGGTACATCACATGAATGCTACCTCTTAAAAATCACCCTTGTGCCGGGCTTCACCATACCGGCAAGTCTCAGCGCATCCCAGTTGGTGAGCCGCACGCAGCCATGCGACTGTGTACGGCCGATCGTTGACGGTTCCGGGGTGCCATGCAGACCGTAATGCTCCTTGGAAATGTCGATCCACACAAGTCCGACGGGATTGTTGGGACCGGCGGGGATCGTGGCTTTCGCGTGCCTCGGGTCGGCATCCCAGAACAGCTGTGGGTTGTAATAGAAGATCGGGTTGAACTTCACGCCGTTGACCTTCCACTTGCCGATCGGGAGCGGGTCATGCTTGCTGCCAGTGGTGACAGGCGCGAAGAACAAAACGTGGCCACTCGCGTCGGTGACGGTAAGCGCGGACATACCCTTTGTGACGGTAACGATGACATCCGACGGCTTCTTCACAGGAGTCTTAGATGGCACCATCGGCATCACCATCGCTTCCACGTTCGGAACCTTGATCTCCTCACCTTCAATGAAGCGGGCATCTGGGTTCAGTTGCCGCAGTAACTTCGGCGAGCTATGAAATCGTTCAGCAATTGCTTCGAGCAGCGACGTGTACCCGAGTGCGGAAAGCGACGCCTTCTGCATCATGTCGGCGGGTATCGTTACGAAGGGACCTGCAGCGTACTCGGGTGTAATGCGGTAGTGAGTGACTGGTTCTACCGCCACTTCCTGCGTGCCGTGCTTCTTAAACATGTCAAGCGCCTTTTTCGTGTTGACGCCTATGCGACCGTCTATCTCCCCGGGAGAAAAACCTGCTCGATCGAGCATGACCTGCATCTGGAGTACATTGAGGCGTTCTGGCGGCTGAGCGGCAGCGACGTCTTGGGCAAATGGCAGGAGCACAAACATCATAACGAGTATCTGCATCAGTTCATCCCGACGTCGGATTAACTTTTTTGTCATTTTACTTCCTATCATGTCGTTCCCGCTCCCCGCTTTCAGATTAAAAATTATTAACTGCGTCAATAAGATTCCTGAGCCTGCCGAAACTCCTCCGGTTAAAGTCTATTAAAAGTCGAGGGAGAGAGACAACATCGTCATCCGCCTCTTCCACCGCCAACGCTCCGGACGCCGCTATAGTCCCCCCAGGCAAAAGGATGTCCTCAAACTGGTCTTTGAGAGTGTCTATGTCATTGGGGCTAAGTTGTGACGTAAGCCTCATCACCAGCCGGCCATGTACATACCGTATACTGTGATAACGGTAATAAAAGTGCCGAATCCGCTCCACCGCATCGTCCACGGAACACACTTTTTCAAAAATAGAAAAGTCCGAAGGGTAGATATAATTACGGGCCAGAAGTTCTTCCACAAAGAGCTTATTCACGCTGGACCAGTATGAACATTCAGGATCATCCACCAGTACCAGGGGCATGGGATTGCGTTTCCCGGTTTGCATGAGGGTAAGAGTTTCCATTGCCTCATCGAGCGTGCCGAAACCGCCCGGAAAGAGAGCCACTGCATCGGCTTCTTTAAGAAAGGCGACTTTGCGATTAAAAAAATATTTGTACGTAATTGACCGCGGATTCCCCTTCACCACGGGATTCGGCTTCTCTTCAAAAGGCAAGCGTATGTGAACTCCGAAGGAATGTCTGGAGCCAGCCCCCTCGTGGGCGGCCTGCATAATTCCTGTGCCACCGCCGGTGATGACCATATATCCCGCTTCAGCCAGCTTTTTCCCGAAGAGCTTCGCCATCTGATATATTGGATCTTCTGGGCGGGTGCGCGCTGAGCCGAAAACCGTAACTTTGCGTATGTTTCGGTAAAGGCCGAAGATTTTTGAAGTGAATCGCATCTCTTTAAGCGTTGTGTTCATGAGTTTGAGATCCGCACTTTCATCAGCTTCCTGCCCGGCCTTGAGTGAGGTGATGATCATTTCTCGAACGTATTCCGGACTGCGAACGCCCTCGGTGGCCTCGATCAATTGCTCGATTATCCTGTCGACAGCACCATTATCTCTGTTGAAATATAGTTTCATAGTTTCTGCCCCCTGTCAGTTCATCATGCAGATTTTTTTATCCGCGCAAATCCTTTTCATGATCGCATGGCTGTTGTAATTATTACCTCGTATGTGGTTTAAATCACAGCACAAAAACACTTTTCGAAAAACTCGTAATTGCCGAATGAAATCTTGATTAGTATTACTCTGATCCTCATTTTTTCTTTCGGGAAGGAAGAAATAGCGGTTACACCTGCAAGGCTGTACTTTATCCTGCCGGGTGTAATCACCGTTTCCACGCTCTCACTGTATACGGTTGTTTTTCTGAAATCTTCAATGATATACTTTAACACATTCGCAAGGTTGTTAATATATTGTGGCACCTTAGCTAATGAGAAGGGGTGCTGCAACACAGGATATATCCATGAATATACGAAACCGATCTGAAATATCACCAGGTTTGCGGGTGAAGGTAGTACAGAAGCAGGATCAGCGAAAGGGTGCACTTACAGAAGGCGTCGTCCGGGATATTCTCACTAAATCTCCTCACCACCCCCATGGCATTAAGGTGCGTTTGGAAAGTGGCATCGTTGGCCGGGTGAAGGAGATCCTGCGGTCCTGAAGGAGCCCCGAGTATAGGACCCCCCGAAAATTGAAAGACACATGCGGATTTACGTAGATGCGGACGGTTTGCCGAAGTCGGCAAAGGACATCATCATTCGGGCGGCCGTGCGCCTGAGGGTACCCGTGGTCTTTGTTGCCAATAAGCCGATCCGGTACGAACCTTTTGAGATGATTTCGAGTCTCGTCGTTCCCGAAGGCCCGGACATTGCTGATGACCGCATCGCCGAACTGACCGCACCGGGCGATCTAGTGATTACGGCCGATATTCCCCTGGCGGCTAGAGTCGTCACTAAGGGCGCCACCGCCCTCGGCCCCCGGGGCAAACTCTACACAGAGGAAAACATCAATGACCGGCTCGCCATGCGTGATCTGCTGAGCGAACTGCGGGACGGCGGCCTGATGACGGGTGGTCCACCGCCTTTCGGCCGGAAAGATCGCCAGGCTTTCGCCGATCAGTTGGACCGTTTTCTTGTCAGATCGTTGAAGAACCAAAGAGAAAACAGATGATGCTTGACTGCCCTCCGATCCAACATGCAAAAAAACCTTGCAGAGCGGGAAAGAATAAAATATGCTTCATTTCAGCAAGTGCAGTACATTATTGTAGATAAGAAATTACGAATAAGTAAACCGCACAAGCCAGATAAGGGAAGTGCGGTTTTTTTGTTTACGCAAACAGATTGCCGGTCGAAGAGGTTGGCAAATTACAAAATGGTTCCTTTAAGGAACCCGATGAAAAGGAGGGGTAAAAGATGCCAGAGGGAACAGTAAAATGGTTTAACGATTCAAAAGGTTTTGGCTTCATTGAGCAGGACGGGGGCAAGGATGTTTTTGTGCATCATTCCGCGATTCAGGGAGACGGTTTCAAATCCCTGGCCGAGGGTGCCAGGGTAAGCTTTGATGTTGTCGCGGGCCCCAAAGGTCCCGCTGCTCAGAATGTTCGCAAGCTATAATTCCTGAAATTCATTTTGATTAAAGCCCCCCTTACAGGGGGGCTTTTTTATTGATATGTGGGAATACGGCTCACTCCATTCCACCGGGCTGTTATAAATAACAAAAA
>JAGFXG010000101.1 GCA_017860985.1 Deltaproteobacteria bacterium | reverse complement strand
ATGCCGTCCCGTTTACATTTTTTCTCATCAATACTGAAAAGCGACATGGCAACTTCCTTGTAATAAATATTAATAAATTCTTCAGGCGGCTTTAAGCAAATTTTTACCGGCGAATATTTTTTCTACCTGATCCGCACGTTCAACTGTAAATCCGATATTGATCCACTGGTTTTTCAGTTTGGCAAAGAATACCCGGTCCCGTTTGGGGCGATCATTGTCCCTTGGATACCAGATTTTAAAGTTTCCGGTTCCGTGCAGTCGCCATTTTCCGTTCCATATGGTCAATGGTCGGACCACGATCTTTTCAATATCGGCCAGCCGGACTGTTTTTTCTTTCATGGTGGGAAAGTAATAATCATTAAAAATGATTGTATCATCTCTTATGGAAATGAGGCTGTCTGAGTAGGTAAAACCGGTCTTCATTTTTTTCTCCGGCAACTCATGATTAGAACATTACTTTACCGAGCTGATATTACGATCAAGATATAATTCAGCAAGCCTTATTATTCAAGCCGAATAACACATCAAATATGGATTTTTATCTTAACGGAGCAGACAAAATTGCCGCCGGATATGCTGCCTTGACATAAAGAGATATTTCAGCAATGATTATTCATTAACAGATCGGCAATACCAGCGGATCTCCCTGATTTCAGGATGATTATGGCCAAACTCACATTAGAAGAATGGATCGCCCGTTTAAAGAAAAACAAAAGCTTCAATGCCAATGCGGCGGCAATTGTAGAAATTCCGGCAAAGCAAGGCGACTGGGAAGACTATCCCCCGTGGGTAAATCCTCGGCTTCTTTCCGTTTTGCAGGCGCGTGGCATGAAAAAACTATATAAGCATCAGGCGCAGGCCGTGCGCTTTATCCGCAATAGCCAGGATGTCGTGCTCGTGACGCCGACGCCCAGCGGCAAAACGCTGTGCTACAATCTGCCCGTACTGCAGAGCATTCTTGATGAGCCGGAAACCCGCGCCCTGTATCTTTTTCCCACCAAGGCGCTGGCCCAGGACCAGATGCATGAAGCGCACAGCCTGATCACTGACTTGCAGGCTGACATCAAAACCTTCACCTATGACGGCGACACGCCCGATGACGCGCGCCAGGCCATCCGCCGGCAGGGGCACATTGTTGTCACCAATCCCGACATGCTGCACGCGGGCATTCTGCCGCATCACACCAAGTGGCAGAAGCTGTTTATAAATCTGAAATTCATCGTCATTGACGAACTGCATATTTACCGTGGGATTTTCGGCTCACACTTCGCGAATGTCATCCGCCGGCTTATCAGGATTTGCCGCTTCTATGGCGCCAACCCCGTCTTTGTCTGCTGCTCAGCCACGGTGGCCAATCCCCGTGAACACGCCGAAAAAATTCTGGAGCGTCCCGTGGCACTTCTGGATAAAAGCGGCGCGCCGACCGCCGCCAAGACTTTTGTTTTGTATAATCCACCCATCGTGAACCGTGAACTGGGCATCAGGCAAAGCGCGATGACGCCGGCACGCAAGATCGCATCCGATCTGATTGGCAACAACATTCAAACGATTGTTTTTGCAACCAGCCGCCTGAATGTCGAAGTGCTGACCAAATATTTAAAGGATAAATTCAATAAGACCAAACCGACCGATGATCATTTCGTCACCGGCTACCGCGGCGGCTATCTGCCGAACCTCAGGCGAGAAATCGAAAGCGGCCTGCGCACGCGCGAAGTGATGGGCGTCATCAGCACCAACGCTCTGGAACTGGGCATTGACATCGGCAATCTGGAGGCCTGCATCATGGCGGGCTACCCGGGCTCAATTGCCAGCACCTGGCAGCAGGCCGGACGCGCGGGCAGGCGCACAGGCAGATCGCTCGCCATTTTGATTGCAAGAAGCAATCCGCTGGACCAGTTCATTATGGAAAATCCGGATTACTTCTTCGCGCTCTCGCCGGAGCATTGCCGCATCAACCCGGACAACCTGCTCATCCTGCTGCACCACATCAAAAGCGCGGCCTTTGAGCTGCCCTTTGAAAAAGGAGAAAAATTCGGCGGCGAAAATCTGGAGGAGTTTCTGGAGTACCTGGAAGAAAAAGGCGTATTGCACCGGACAAACGACCGCTGGCACTGGGCGGCGGAAAGCTACCCGGCCGACGAGGTCAGCCTGCGGGCAATCAATCCCGAAAACGTGGTAGTGGTCGATACCACCGACGCGGGCAATCACCGCGTCATTGCCGAAGTGGACTGGGACAGCGCCTTCACCGCCGTGCATGACGAAGCCATCTACATGCTGGCCTCCGAGCAGTACCATGTGGACAAGCTTGACCTGGAGCGCAAGAAGGCTTACGTCAGAAAAGTGGATACCGACTATTACACCGATGCAATGACCTACACCAACGTCAGGGTGATTGACTCTTTCGACAATCACACGGAAGGCGGAGCCATTGTCGAGCATGGTGAAGTGCAGGTCGTGCGCAAGGTGGTGGGCTACAAGAAGATCAAGTTTTACACATCGGAAAATCTCGGCTACGGGGACGTCAATCTGCCGGAAAAAGATATGCACACGACAAGCTACTGGTTCACGATCCCCCGCGATAAGCTGCGTCACCTCGATTTTACGCCCGCGGAAATTATCGACGGTTTATCCGCGCTGGCCTATACACTCCAGCATCTATCCGCCCTGTATCTGATGGCGGACACGCACGACATCGACCGGTCGCTGGGAGATAAAAGCGGGGAGTGGTTTGTCAGCCAGGGGAAAACCGGACGCGTGATCACATCATTTGACGCGGGGCGGCCGGATATGGTTGAGAATAAAACCGGCGCAAGAATTGATGAGTTCGACCCTACTATTTTCATATTTGATTCCTATCCCGGCGGCATCGGCTTTTCCGAGCTGCTCTACCACGAACACACGAATCTTCTGTCATCCGCTAAACATCTGATTGAAAGGTGTCCCTGTGCCTATGGCTGTCCGTCGTGCGTTGGACCCACGCTGGAGGTGGGCAAAACCGCCAAGGAAATCGTACCGAAGATTATTGAGCTGGTTTTAGGGAAAGGTTAAAGGGGCAAGGTACGCTTCGACAAGCTCAGCGACCGAAGGGGCAAGGGGCAAGGGACAAGGTGCAAGGATATAAGGATTGATGAAATCGATTGATAAATTAAAACGCCTGACCGGCGAAATAGGCGAGCCACCGGAAAGAGAACAGGCGCAGACCACTGCCACGTCTCCCGAAAGGCTCTCGCAGTTGAACGATCTGCGACGCAGGATCGAAAGCGTTGTCACGGGCGCACAGGCCAGAAACGCGTCAGCAAAAGCAGAGGTGGCGTCGCGGGGCAATCAGGGGCTGATGGAAATCCTCAATGGCTGTGAAATTGAAAATGAACACGGCCGTTTTTTTCTGGTCAGTGACCTGTTGTCCGGCTCAAGCCGCCATGGCCACCGTAACATTCGTGAGGCATTTGATTTTGACATGACGGCGGCGGGAATGCTGGCCAACAATCCCATCCTCGGGGATTACACCTCATCGGATGCCCTGTTTCTAGATACCGAAACCACGGGGCTGGCGGGCGGCACCGGCACGATGGCCTTCTTAATCGGTCTGGGATGGTTCGAAGAAGGGCATTTTCAGGTCCATCAGATTTTGGCTCGTGATTTTGGCGAAGAAAAAGCAGCGCTGGCCTATCTCCGGGAAATTGCCTCCGGAAAAAAATTTCTGGTCACTTTCAACGGGAAAGCCTTCGACGTCAACCTGCTCTCTACGCGCTTTATTCTGAACCGGATGCCCGGATGTCTCGCTGAGCTGCCTCATCTGGATCTGCTGCATCCGTCGCGTCGCATTCTCGGGCATCGCCTGGAAAACTGCCGGCTCGCGACTCTGGAAGAGGAAATCCTCGGTGTCCGGAGGGAAGGAGACATTCCCGGATGGGAAATTCCTCAACGCTATTTTGACTGGCTTCGAAGGCGCGATCCCCGTTTACTGGCCGGCATCTTTGAGCACAACCGTCTGGACGTCATTTCCATGGCGACGCTCACCGCACATCTGATTGATGTATTGACCGCGCATGCTCTTGCGCAGCATACACATGAAGACGATTACCTGGCGGCCGCCCGGCTTTTATTGAAACGAGCCAACGCACAAGGTGTAAAAAAGATCCTGGATATCTTCCATGATGACACTTGTCAGGAATTTTCTATCCAGTCTCAAAAGAAACTGGCTCAATTATACAAGCGAACAGGAAGAATAAATGAAGCCGCGCACATCTGGCAGCAGATGGCCGCCTGTGAGCCTTACGAATTTTATGCCATCTCAGAAATGGCCAAATATCTGGAGCATCATACCCGGGATTATATCCAGGCAAAAGATATGGTTGAAAACGCCCTGTCCGGCAAAAACTTGTTTTCCAATGAAGAAAGAGATTCTCTTTCACACCGATTGAAACGCTTAAACAAAAGGCTCCATCTTTCATAGCGACTGTTCCAGACCACGCGTACCAGACGCAAGACAGCTGTTTTTTAACCAATAACCATTTGAATATATTAGACTAACGCTGGGACAGCAGCAAACGCATAGCATGATTTATTTTTGTTGATTTACCTTAATGATAAAAAAATACATTGAAAATCGTTTCATAAATGGGCAGATAATAAACATTCAGGATGACAAAAATAATTTTCATATAATGACGACGGAACTCCCTTATTGTCCTTTATGAAAGACAATAAGAAATGCATCATGAAATAAGCGGCATCGATCATAAACAATGTAATTCTGGCACTGCATCCATCGGGGAAATACTGGATGAAACGGTCTAAGAGGTAGATGATGAAATCAAAGAATATTCAGTTGATATTTTTCTCAGGAATATTTTTCCTGTTTGCCAGTCAGGCCCGGGCGGAAAACTGGATATACTATGATACTGCGCTGGCAGGCACCATGTATTATGATAAAAGCAGCATTTTTGAAGCTAAAAAAGGCATCCTTTCCGTTTGGACTAAAAACATATTAAGCACAGATTCAAAAAAGCAATATTTTTCTATTCTAAAAAACATAGAGAAGGCACCCGATGATCCCTCCAAGTTATACTATTATAAAAGCTTGATGGAGATTGACTGTGCAAACAAAAAATTTCGATATGTCTATGTGGTTTTTTATGATGAGCAGGATGGTATTATTCACGCATCAGAGGAAAACGAAACGAGCGCATGGAATAAGATCGAACCCAATTCCGTTGGTGAAAAATTAATGAATCTGGTTTCCTCGGAATCAGTCATTTCAAAGGGAAAAAATATTGCTGAACAGGTTGAGGAATCCGTTCCTCCGAAGGAGACTGCCGTTGCCGCCAAAGTCGCGGAGCCTGTTCCTCCGAAAGAAACTGTCATTGCAGCTAAAGCCGCAGAGCCAGTTCCCCCTAAGGAAACCGCACCTGTTGCTAAAGTCACTGAACCCATTGCTCCAAAAGAGAAGGTCGTTACCGAAAAAGCAGTGGAACCTGTTCCATTAAAAGAGACTGTCCTTACTGCTAAAGTTGATGAACCTGCCCCCCCCAAAGAGAGTGCAGTGGCGGCCAACGTCGTAAAACCTGTCTATCCGAAAGAAACGATTGCTGCCGTAAAAGTTGAGAAGCCCGTTTCAGCCAGGC
>JAGFXG010000100.1 GCA_017860985.1 Deltaproteobacteria bacterium | reverse complement strand
GTCAGAAAAACGGTTTTCCTGGGAAACTTATTCATAACGCCTCCTCCAAATAACTTGAAAATTGATTAACGGATTTCTTTTGATGGCGAAGAATATGAATATTGCAATGATATGTCAACAGGATATTCAATGCATGAACAGGAAGATTGCCGGCACACGTTCCCGGTTCTTTAAACAAGCTCATCAAAAATCTTGTTGACAACATCGATATACGTATCACGGTGATGGGTTTTGTTGATTTTCTTCCTTATTTTTTCAGCATTTGCAAAAAAACCGGCCATGTAGGCCCAGATTTCTTTCATTTTATTTGTAATGTGCGCAGGGCCTGAAAGAATCTTTGAATATTCATCGAATAAATCGTCATGAAAATCCCTGATGATTTTGATTTTTTCATTACGTGTCTTTTCGGTGTTGAATTTGATATTTTCTGCAAGAAAAGGGTTTCCGATCAGACCCCTGCCGATCATCCAGCTTTTGACCTGAGGAAACCGCCCGGCAAGCGCGTTGAAGTCGTCAATGGAATAAATGTCGCCGTTATAGACAACCCCGTGTTCCGAGAGATTCAGGCAACGCTCAAACATGTCCAGGTCAACGTCGCCTTCATACATTTGCACGGCCGTCCTCGGATGGATGATCAGCTCATCAAGATCAAACCGGTTGAACAGGGGAATGAGGTGCAGTGCCTCGTCGGAATGTTTTAATCCTGTACGGAGCTTGATCGATAATTTCGGCTTTAAAACAGGCATCGTTTTTCCCAGAAAAGATTCGATCCTGTCCGGATAACAGAGCATGCCCGCCCCTCTGCCTTTTTTCACCACCATGCGGAACGGACAGCCTATGTTCCAGTTTACCGTGCCATATCCCATGTCATACAGAACATTAGCCAGTGCAGTGAAATCATCCGGATTGGATGTCATAATCTGCGGTATCACAGGGATGCCCGTGTTTCGATCGGGATCCAATTCAAGAAGCTGAGGATTATCCGGTTTCATTTTCTTCGACGGGGAGATAAAAGGTGCAACTGCAGAATCAACACCCTTGAAATAAAAAGAAAACAGGTTGCGGTATATCCTGTCCGTTATTCCCTGGAGCGGTGCAAGGCATATTAATGGAATCATTTTAAACCTGTGACGGAAGCAATCATCGTTGCTGTTATTTTTTTTCAGTCTTTTGCCGGGAAGGGTTCATCCGAATCCATGTGCACGATCAGAGGCGTTGTTCCACAGCAAACCGTTTCCTTCTGACCACCGCTAACATATTGTCGTTTGAATCTCAAACATCGGACCAAGTCCGTTAAAATTTAGGATTGAGAAAAAAATTTATTTAACCATGTGTTGTATGTGTCGACTGTGGAGGCGACTGATCCGGTGGGTTTATCATCATGGTATTGTTATTATTGATTAATCATAAGAATATTCATTAGATAACACATGTTTTTTATAATGCCCTTTATAATACAACTTTAGTAGTATTTACATGCCAGCTTTTTTCTGTTTAATTACCTGCAAGTTACGAGAAATGATTTGTGCCGACTTTATTTGTTATTTACCCCTTTTTATATAAAAGGGTCCGAACAGGGTTTGTATTTAAAAGTTATCAGGCAAGGGTTTAATCCGATCTTCGTCAGAAAACAAAGGGGAGGTAAATGCATGAAGGGTACAAAATCAGGGAAGTATATCCAGCGTCTCATTATTGTTGCGGCATTAATCATCGCAACGGGTTGTTCACTCATAAGCGTTCCGATCATTACCAATGCGTCCCGCAATGACGTCGTGAATCTGGGGGATTCCATTTACGCTCTTTCCGGAAAGATTCAGGACTATCTGCACAGCTGGTCCGGTAAGACTTTTCGTCGCTATGCGCTGTCGGGATCCTTTGTCAGCCATGTCTCCGACCAGTATGACGACGCCAGGGCCGACAACGCAAACATCAACACCATCTTCATGGATGGCGGTGGCAACGACATCCTGATCCCGGCAGTGGCGTTTGATCCTTACAACTGCAAGGTGGATTGGTGGGAATCGGGGCTTTCAACAACCTGTAAGAACCTTATCAACGATGTATACGTGGATATGGTGGACCTCCTCAACAGGATGGGCAGGGATGGAGTCGACAACATTATTTTCCTGGGATACTATAATATTAAAAACGGCATTTTCGGGAGCACAAAATTGCTTCCGGCGGTAGCTTATGGCGATACGAAGCTAGCCCAGGCGATCCAGAACGCGACGGCTGTACCCAATTACCGGGTATTCATCGATCCACGGCCGGTCATCGTCAATTCCGATATTATTATTGATGGCATCCACCCCAGTGATTCAGGTTCTAAAAAGTGTGCAACTCTGATTTGGGCAAAACTGCAGCCAAAACTCTAACCAGCAAGAGGTCACGGGGGCCGGAAACGGGCCTCCGTGACCCCTCTCCATTCTACCTCCGGAAGTCCATGGACATAACTTGTTTTCCTGACGAATATCGTGTGATATGATTGTATTCAATCGCGGAGACGAACACTCTGACAGACAACTATTCCAGGGAGCGTGAAGAGGGAGCATGAGTAAAAAAATAATAATCACAGGGGCAGCTTTAGTCATATTTGCCCTCGCTGCAGCCATTTTTGTTTTTTATCCAAAAGAAAATGATCCGGCCGGTTCATCCATCCAATCCGGTCCTTCAATGGTCCGCGATTCCGCCGTATCCTCCCCCTCCGGGGCAATTCCTGATAATGATCCGTTCAGCGACAGGATTGTCAGCGAGTTGAAAAAGTACTACGGAAGTACCATTGGAAAAAAGAGCACCCAGGCGGAAATCATCTCCATCAGAGATTTCGTCATGGGGCTCCGTCCGGAGAAAGGGAAAGACTACTTTTACAATATTCTCAAACGGGCCTTTCCTCAATATGCCGACGAGATCATGAAAACCATGGAAAAGCTCGATCTTTATAACCGATGGCTTTCGGACAACAGGGACCAGCTCATGAAAATGACCGCAAGCGAAAGGCTTGCTGCCATGTGGAAAAAAAGAAAGGAGCTTTTCGGCGAAGACGCGGAGAAAATCTGGTCGGGAGAGCTTCTGGCTACGGAAGAGAGAAAGGCAAAGATGCAGGATACTCTTGCCGAGCTGAACAAATCACGGGACATGTCTCTTGGCGCAAAGCTTGGTGAATACAAGCGTGTGCTAAAGGAAACATACAGTGGAACGGCAGAGGAGTTTATCCTGAACCAGGGAGGCCTTCTTTCAAAAGTTTTTTTCAGCCTTGATTCTGTCCAGGAAGAACTGAACAATCTAAGCCCGGCCCAGCGCCAGCAGGAGATAAACAGGCTCAGGGCCGAAATGGGAATGACAGAGCGGCAGGTGGAGTCCATGGCCAGGCGGGACGCGGACAATGCAAGCCGCTGGGATACCGGTCTGCAGTATATGGAAAAACGAGAAGCCGTTTTAAAACAGTATGAGGGCCAGGAGCAGGAAAACAAACTGAATGATCTTCGGAAAGAACATTTTGGTGATGAGGCGAACACCATTGCCCTCGAGGAAAAGGACGGTTTTTACCGCTTTAAAAGACCACACATCTGGGGCAGGAACTAGCTGCCGCATGATCCCCGTCGCAATCAGGAATTCGTATTTTTTCGTGGCCATTGGACGTCATTCAGATCTGCCTTCGCCGGTTTTGTGCAGGGTGGTGTAACACTCAACAGCCTGCTCGATGGTGGGGAAGAAATTTTCGTTGCCCAGTCTGTTAAAGAGCCCATAGCACTTCAGCCTGTCTTTTACAGGATCTTTCATTTCCGCAAAACACAGATCCATGCCGGCCTGGTGCAGCGTTTCATCGAGGTCGGCAAGAACGTCAGCCGCCGTAACATCCACATCCGTTATCGGTTCAGCAGTAATGACAACCCATTTGGTCGGGGTCGGGGCATATGCCACCGCACGAAGAACCTGATCGCGGAATGTTTCCGCGTTGGCGAAAAACAGTGGCGCGTCCCAGCGAAAGAGCACCAGACCCGGTATGCGTTTCGCCTCCGGATAACGGGATACATCGTGATAGCTCTTCAGACCTTCCACATGGCCGAGCACAGCATCATAAGGACGCCACGCGCGCCAGATAAAAGCGGCGAGCGCCAGGCCGATGGCAATGAAGATGCCCTGGATGACTCCCAGCAAAACCACGCCGAGAAAACATGCGACCGATAAGACAAATTCGTCACGCCGCAGCTTGAAAAGGCGCAGGACGCCGCGAATTTCAACAAGACTTATACAGGCGCAAATGACAATGGCACCCAGGGCCGCATGGGGCAAGGTCTGCAGCAGTTTTGGTGCGAATATCAGCAAAAGAGCGATGCATGCCGCGCCGACTAAGCCGGTGATTTGCGTTTTTGCACCGGCTGATTCGGCAACCGGCGTCCTTGACGCGCTGCTGCTTACGGGAAACCCCTGAAAGAAACCCGTGACAATGTTTGCGGCGCCGAGAGCAATGATTTCCTGATTGCTGTCAACTTCCCTGCCGGCGCGAAGAGCAAACGTGCGTGACAGCGTGCTCATGTCGGCAAAAGACACCAGCGCAATCGCAATGGCAGCCATAGACAAATCACTCAATTCAGCCATGGAAACGGCCGGAATTTGAAGCTGAGGCAATCCCTGCGGTAATGGTCCGATCAGGCTGATTGTTTCCCGAATAGATGGATCAAAAAAAGAAACGATGATGGTCGCACCTGCCACAGCGATCAGCACACCCGGAATCCTGGGTGCCCAATGCCTGAATCCGAGAATAATGATCAGGCAGGAAAAACCGATGGCAAAAGCTATCCAGTTGATCTGTCCGTTCAAGATTCCCGCACAAGGTTACCTGTTTCCGTTAAAAAGCTGTTGCCGCTTACGGTGAAGCCGAGAACTTTCGGCAATTGGCCGATCAGCACGGTAAGCGCGATTCCGTTCAGATAACCCATGCGAATTGGTTTTGAGAGGAGATCGGTAATAAAGCCAAACCTCGCCAGGCCCGCGGCAATGCACAGTGCCCCCGTCAAAACGGCGAGCATCCCGGCAAGGGCCACCGCTTTATCCGCGCTGCCCGCAGCCAGAGGCACAATCGCTGCGGCGATGAGTCCGGCAAGCGCGGAGTCCGGCCCTAGCACCAGAATGCGGCTCGGTCCAAAAACGCCATACACGATCAGTGGAATAATGGTGGCGTAAAGGCCGTAAATGGCGGGCAGGCCGGACGCCGCGGCATACCCCATGCCGACAGGAACGAGGACTGCCGTCAGGACCAGCCCGGCGGCAACGTCGTTTAGCAGCCAGGCGCGTTTGTAGTCACGCAGCGTTGCGAGGATGGGAAAAAGACGATTGATGCCGTGCGGGCGTTTCCGTCGGACAAAGGGATTAACGAATGGTGTTTGTGGTGACGCCAAAAATGCACCTCCGGAGACAACTGGTCAGACAGGTCCTGTCAGGAAGCATGATGGTATAATCGTGAAACTTCATCAGATCCGTATTTTTTTTCGAGGTTCCTCATAATAAAATGACCTCTTGCCATGTTCTGGAAATGGTCCATGAAAATGGAGTTGATGAGCGCTCCACCTGCCGCACCGATCACCGGCACAGCCGACGCGGCGGCTTTTTGCGACACGGTGACGCCAAATCTCG
>JAGFXG010000099.1 GCA_017860985.1 Deltaproteobacteria bacterium | reverse complement strand
GGCGAGAAATGATCAGCAAAAACGGTGCAACCGCCGAAGAAATCCTCATGGGATAAGTAACGCCAAATGTTTTGGGAATAGCCTCACCGGCAAGAAAAAGAACAATGGAGGTAACCACGATAGAAATCCACTGCCCTTTTGCGCCGAACAAGCTTATGAATAAAGCCGCTGCAAGGATGGAAATGCTTATATTCACGGCTTCATTGCCGGTCACAATTGTAATGAGCAGGCGGCGCGGATTCTCCAGCAGTTTCAACACGGAACCAAAAAAAGGATAATTGTCTGACTTCATCTTATGCAGATGGAGATCGGTAAGCGAAAGCAGTGCCGCCTCCGCCGATGAGAAAAAACCGGACAACAAAAACAGAAGAAAAAGGATACCTATATCAGAACTCAAAGCCAATGATTATTTCAACCTCGCTGCTGTTGACGATGGCTTTAATGTATCAGATTACATATAAAAAACAAAGAACCAGTTGCAAAACGCCGACACGACATCCCGCTTGGCCTCAAGTGCTAATCAGCCCATGATCGGGTCAGGGGCTGATTATGCAATCCCGTTACCCGCTCTTTTCTCTTAATTATAAGACTTTATAATATTCTAAAGCGGTATGTTATTATGTTTTTTATCCAGTCGCGCTTCTTTTTTATCCTTCATGGCATCCAGTACGGCAATGACGCGTTTTCGGGTTTCCCGCGGAAGGATGATTTCTTCGATAGCCCCCAGCGACGCTGCAAAATACGGGTTGTTGAATTTTTCTTCATAGCCTGCAATCAGTTCAGACCGCCTGGCCGCCGGATCATCAGCCGCTTTAATTTCGGTCCGGTAAATAATGTTGCATGCCCCTTCCGCACCCATTACAGCGATTTCAGCCGTCGGCCACGCCATGACATAATCCGCCCCCAGCTGCTTGCAGCACATGCCGATATACGATCCGCCGTAATCTTTGCGGGTCACAACTGTAATTTTCGGCACGGTCGCTTCCGAATAAGCGTGCAGCAGTTTCGCCCCGTGGCGGATGATGCCCGCCCATTCCTGATCCGTGCCGGGCATGTAACCGGGAACATCGGCAAAGGTCAGAAGCGGTATGTTGAAGGCGTCGCAGAAACGAATGAACCGGGACGCCTTGTCCGATGCGTTGACATTCAGCACGCCCGCGTAAAACATGGGATTGTTGGCAATGACTCCGACAGGCCTGCCCATAATGCGGATGAGTGCAACAATGATATTTTGCGCCCAATGCTCATGCAGTTCAAACATCTCGCCGCTGTCTGCCACGGCTTTGATGATGCTCTTCATGTTGTAAGCGCGCGCCGCCTTGTCCGGAATGGCTTTATCCAGTTCAGGGCAAGCGCGGTCGCCACTGTCAGTTGCCGTCGCGACCGGCAGCGGTGAATTGCAGCTGTCGGGAAGAAATGACAGGAGCTTTTTGATCTTGTCGATGCAGTCCGCGTCATGTTCCGTAACAACGTGGCAAACACCGCTTTTGGAGGCGTGCGCCATGGCTCCGCCAAGATCTTCCTGGGTGACTTCTTCGCCGATTACCGCCTTGATGACTTCCGGACCGGTAATGTACATGTAGGATGTGTTTTTCACCATAAAGATCCAGTCCGTGAGCGCAGGAGAATAAACCGCTCCGCCCGCCGTCGGCCCCATGATGGCCGTGATCTGGGGAATATAGCCGGAGGCGACGGTGTTGCGGTAAAAAATGCCGCCATACCCCTCCAGGGAGGGAACGCCTTCCTGAATTCTCGCGCCGCCCGAATCATTGATCGCGATAAACGGCTTTTGCGCGGCAATGGCCATGTCCATAACCTTCCAGATTTTTTTCGCATGCATCTCACCCAGCGTGCCGCCGGCGCTGGTGAAATCCTGGGATGCGGCAAAAACCGTGCGGCCGTTGACTTTTCCAAAACCGGTGATGACGCCGTCGGCCGGGATTTCTTTTTTATCCATGCCGAAAAGGGTCGAATGGTGCTTCACGAAAAGCTGAACTTCCTGAAAAGTCCCTTCATCAAATAAATAATTCAGTCGCTCCCGGGCCGTCATCTTGCCGCCGTCATGCTGTTTCTGAACCGCCTTTTCACCGCCCATGCGCATCAGCGCCTGAACTTTATCTTCAAATATTTTGATTTTCCCCTGGGTTGTCGCCGGATTTAAATCATCACTCATAAAGATTCTCCTTTATATGCCTCGTTTTTGTCTTGACCCTGTATTGGGTGTAAGCTACTATCGCGTCCGGTTCAAGCAGGTGAACTTTGCACAATAATTCATCTGTTATTCATGACCTTGCAGCGATTATTTTTGTGTTTAACCTTTTTATAAAAAACTGGCAAGTCTGATTTATAAAGTATGCGTAACTTCAAAATGATTATAGAATATGACGGCGCGGCCTATTGCGGCTGGCAAAGGCAGCTAAACGGGGTCTCCATTCAGCAGGTCGTTGAAGACGCCGTGGCGCAAATCATCGGAGAGAAAGTCTCCATCATAGCCTCCGGACGCACCGACGCGGGAGTGCACGCCCTTAATCAAGTGGCCAGTTTCCAATCTCATAGCTTGCTTTCCGTAAATAAAATATTTCTGGGGGTCAACAGCGTCTTGCCGGAAGATATTGTTGTCAAAGACCTGCAGGAAGCGCCGCCGGATTTTAACGCGCTCAGGGACGCGAAGGGAAAAGTCTATGTGTACCGCATCCGGAATCAGCACGTCCGGCCTGTGCTGGGAAGGCAGTATTATTGGTTTGTCCGTTTTCCTCTTGATTTAGTGCGGATGCGCGAAGCTGCGTCTTATTTAAACGGAGAACATGATTTTTCCTGCTTTTGCGCGACGGGGTGCGATATTAAAAACCGTATCCGGACGCTGGGCAGTATAACCATTTATCAAAGAGAGAACGGCATGCTGGAAATTACAGTTGAATCCAGCGGCTTTTTGCGTCATATGGTACGCAACATCGTCGGCACGCTGGTGGATGTGGGACGGGGCAAACTTCAACCCAAAGATATTCCCGAAATCATCGCAGGCAGGGACCGGAAAAAAGCCGGTGTCGCAGCACCCGCTTACGGTCTTTTTTTAAAGGAGGTCAAATACTGAAAATGAAAGTCCTGCTGCTCGGTCATAAAGGAATGCTGGGAAGCGATCTGATGGCACAGTTTAAACACCGCCATGAGGTTATCGGAATGGATCTGGAAGAAATCGACATTACGTCTGCGTCCGATTGCCGCAAGGCCGTGATGGAAAACAATCCGCAGCTTATCATCAATGCCGCCGCTTATACGAATGTGGATGCCTGTGAAACGGACAGGGAAGCATGCTTCGCGGTGAATGCCGAAGCGGTTAAAAATATCGCCGAAGCATGCAACAGTAAGAGTATCACCATCATTCATTACAGCACGGACTATGTATTTGACGGAAACGGCAGCCGTCCTTACCGGGAAGATGATCCCTGCAATCCGATCAACGCTTACGGCGCATCCAAACTCGCCGGCGAAAACTATTTACGCCAGCTGACGGACAACTTTATCATTATCCGCACAGCCTGGCTTTATGGTGCCCACGGCAAGAACTTTGTGCAGGCCATTCTGGACCGGGCCAAAGCGACAGGCAAACTGACCGTGGTGGATGACCAGACAGGATCGCCCACCTGCACACGCGACCTGGCGGCCGCAACCGAGCTGCTAGTGGACAAAAACGCCCGTGGTATCTTTCACGTAACCAACCGCGGCTCCTGCACCTGGTTCGATTTTGCCCGCAAAATTCTAAAAGAGGCGCACCTCGAAACGGTTGAAATCCTGCCGATGAAAACCGGCGACCTGCAGCGGGCGGCCATGCGTCCCGCATACAGCGTTCTCAGCATGCAAAAGTTCATGGACACAACCGGAAAAACCATGCAGCCATGGCAGCTCGCTTTTCAGGATTATTATAAAGTTCTGACCAGCAGGACCTGCTGCAGCGAATCAAGCTTATCATACAAGTAGGTCTGTCTGATTCCCGCATCCAACTCTTTCACGCCGGACGATCTACGCCATCCTGCCGGACGGTTTTGAAATGTGCATATCACCGTTACGCGATGACTATCACCCCTATTTTCACCCCGGCATTAATCCATTGACATCGATATTCAATTTTCCTATAGTCCCGCAGGTTTCAAAACCACGTTGCATTCAAAGGATAACGAGGCGGCAAGGAGGAGGCTCCGGAGGCGTATTATATAGATACGTTAAGGAAACCGACGACGATGCCAACAAAGTTAGCCAAAGACCGGAGGCGCATTCCGCAAGGAAGCGCAAAAAGAAACTATTCCTCCTCTACCGATAGTTGCCAATCCGAAATTGGCAACTACATGCGACTTGGTATGAACAGGAGCAGCCCGTGATATATTTTCGCAACATCAGCCTGTCTTTTTTAGACAAACAGCTATTTGATCAGATCAACTGGACGATTCATCCGAAAAGCCGCATCGGTCTGGTGGGGGATAACGGCACGGGCAAAACTACGCTCTTTCGCGCCATCCTTGACCAGGTACATCCCGATTCAGGCTTCATCGATATTCCCGACCGGAAGCAAAAAAAGATCGGCTATCTTCCGCAGGACCTGGTTGAACTGGAAGCAACCGGCCTGATTGAATATCTTCGCCAAAAAAGCGGCATTGCCCGACTGGAAGATGACATCCGCTCCCTTGAAGAGCAAATTTCACAGACCAAACCCAACACGCACACCTACAGCGAACTCACCCGCCGCTATGCGGACGCAACAGCCGAATTTTCCACTCGCGACGGCTATGCTTTTGAAGCACGGGCCAAACAGATCCTCAAGGGATTCGGTTTTCGCGAAAACGACTTTTTTAAAACCTGCGATTCATTTTCCGGCGGGTGGAAAATGCGAATTCTGCTGACCTCCATTCTACTTGCCCGCCCCGACATCATGCTGCTGGATGAACCCACCAACCACCTGGACACGGAAAGCATGGAGTGGCTGGAAAGCTACCTCAAGGATTATCCCGGAACCATTCTGGTTGTATCTCATGATCATTTTTTTCTGGACAAAATCGCCACGCAAATCGCCGAGCTGGCCAATCGCCGCATCCATATTTACAAGGGCAACTATACCTATTATCTGGCCGAAAAAGACCGGCGGATGGAAGCGCTGAAAAAAGAAATGGAATTACAGAAAGCGCAGATTAAAAAAATTGAAGAATTCGTGGAGCGGTTCCGTTATAAGGCATCGAAAGCCGCCCAGGTGCAAAGCCGCATCAAGATGCTCGATAAATTTAAAGAAATAAAGCTGGATGGCAACGCTAAAAGCGTCGCCATGAGATTCCCGGAAGGCAAAAAAAGTGTCAAGGAAGTGGTTAATGTTTCCAACCTCGGGCATTCCTACGGTGATCTGACGGTTTTTTCCGGATTGAATTTTTCGCTTTTCCGCGGCGACAAAGTTGCTTTTGTCGGCGTGAACGGATCCGGCAAATCGACGCTGTCTCGACTTTTGAGCCTTTCCGAACAGCCCGCCCACGGCATTGTGCAATACGGCGATCATGTCAACATGGCTTTTTTCTCACAGGAAAGCTCCCAAAACCTCAACTATGCAAACACGATATGGGAAGAAGTCAGCTCCGTACCTTCATCCGCAGATGATCAGGTCAGACGAAATCTGCTGGGGGCGTTTCTTTTCTCCGGCGATGATATTTTTAAATCGGTCGGCATCCTGTCGGGCGGTGAAAAATCACGGCTGG
>JAGFXG010000098.1 GCA_017860985.1 Deltaproteobacteria bacterium | reverse complement strand
GCATATCGAGGAGCATATCTTTCCGGTTAAGGGCCGGCTGTCTTGATTCAGCGAATACACGTGCGAACTGCGGCAGAATTTCTTCGGCTTCACCCAATAATAAAACATCAAAATAATCAGCCAGCGGTTCGGGATTCAACGTCAGCGCAATCCCTCCGCCAATCACCAGCGGATAGCGCTCATCACGATCCTTCGCCTTAAGCGGAATACCGCTTCGCTCCAGAATTTTCAGAATGGATGGATAATCGTTTTCAAATGAGACGGATACGGCCAGAATATCAAAGTCAGCGATGGGTTTTTGACTTTCCAGGCTTACTGTTTCCGCCGCGCCGGCGACGAATTCGGCGTCGTCACCGGACACGGACAGAAACACTCTTTCACAAAGAAAGGAGGGCAACTCGTTAAATATCTTGTATACGGCCTGAAACCCGAGGTTGGCCATGCCGATCCGGTAGCGATTGGGATAAGCCAAGCAAACCGTATGGCAGGTTCCCCAGATTTTCTTAACAAAACCCTGCTCCCGGGACAAAAGGGTTTCGCATTTTTTTTTCTGTTTCCAGTTCATGCGCCTAACATGGCCTCTGTTTAGCCGCGTTCATGTCATATCACGTTCACCATAACGATATAACCCGTCTTCCCGGTCAGGGGAAACAAAACGGCATCCGTCAGAAAACCACGAACAGGCTTCTAGTCTGCCTGCCTGCGCAGGAACGTGGGAATATCGATATCGACGTTTTGACTTTCATCGTTGATCCCGATGGTCAGCACATTGGCCTGGTCACGGGATTTTTCCTTGCGCAGGTACGCCGGCGTCGATAAATCTTCTTTCCGGAAACCGCCCAGATGAGCCACATTGGACGGCGTCTGTTTTTTCTTCATTGCATCTTCAAATCCGGTCGCAATGACGGTAATCCTGATTTCATCCTTCATGTTCTCATCAATAACCGTGCCGAAAATGATATTTGCGTCTTCATGCGCCTCGGCCTGAATCAGAGATGAAGCCTCATTGACTTCGTACAGGCTCATGTCCGGTCCGCCGGTGATGCTGAGCAGGATCCCCTGCGCCCCCTGAATCGTATTGTCTTCCAGAAGCGGAGATGAAATCGCCCTCTGTGCGGCCTCGACAGCACGGTTCTCACCACTGGCCGTGCCGGTACCCATGAGCGCCATACCCATATTGCACATGATGTTTTTTACATCGGCGAAATCGAGGTTAATCAAGCCCGGAACAACAATCAGATCGGATATGCCCTTGACAGCCTGATAAAGAATATCATCCGCCTTTTTGAAAGCATCCAGAAGCGAAAGCCCTCGCCCGCCCAGGCTCAGCAGCCGCTGATTGGGAACAACAATCAGGGTATCAACCACGTCGCGCAGCTGCACGATGCCTTCCTCGGCCTGCAAATTCCGTTTTTTGCCCTCAAACTGAAAAGGCTTCGTCACCACGGCAACGGTCAAGGCCCCGCTTTCACGAGCCACCTGCGCAATCACCGGCGCAGCGCCTGTGCCCGTTCCCCCTCCCAGGCCCGCGGTGATGAAAATCATATCCGCGCCTTCCAGTTGACGGCGGATTTCATCGCGGGATTCCAGCGCCGCCTGCCTTCCGATGTCCGGATTGGAACCGGCCCCCAGTCCCTTGGTGACTTCAGCGCCGATCTGGATTTTGACGGGAGCATTCGATGCTCCCAGCGCCTGAGAGTCGGTGTTCGCGATCATAAAATCGACTCCCCGGAGCGAATAGGAAATCATCGTATTGACGGCGTTGCCGCCGCCCCCTCCCGCGCCAATAACTTTGATTCTTGCCGAATTTTCGATACATACCTCCGTTAGTTCAAACATGCGCACCCCCTCCTTTGTTTAGAAAAACTCCAAAAACCATTTCTTAACTGTTTTTATAAATTCACTGAAAACATTACCCGTCTTGCGGTAAACCGAATCGCCGGACATGTTTTTACTGCCGTAAATAATCAAACCAACCCCGACGGCAAAAGCCGGTGAATTGGCTACATCGCTTAATCCGCCGACACCCGCCGGACTGCCCAGGCGTACCGGCATGTCAAAAATCTGTTCCGCCATTTCAGCTAAACCCGGTAAAAGCGACGCGCCGCCGGTCAGCACGAGACCTGCCGCCAGCAAATCTTCGTAACCGGAACGGACCATTTCCTTCAGTGCCATATTAAGAATTTCATCCATACGGGGTTCAATGATTCTTCCCAGAATCTGACGGGATACCATGCGCGCTTCCCGGCCGCCGACGCTGGGTACTTCAATGGTTTCTTCTTTCGGAATCATTGACGTCAATGCACAACCGTATTTCATCTTTATTTTTTCCGCCTCCGCAAAAGGCGTGCGCAAACCGGTCGCAATATCCGACGTCAGGAAATTCCCGCCCACCGGCAGGGTGGCCGTATGCTTGATGCTGCCTTCCGCGAAAATCGCAATTCCGGTAGTGGATCCTCCGATGTCAATCAGGGCGACACCTAGATCTTTTTCATCGTCACCGAGAACCGCTTCGCTTGCCGCTAGCTGCTCCAGAACAACATCTTCGATATCGAGGCCGACACGATTGACGGATTTCACCACATTTTGTATGGAAGCAGACGCGCCGGTGACGATATGGACTTTCGCCTCCAGGCGCACACCCGACATTCCCACGGGATCACGAATGCCATCCTGGCCGTCCACCACGTAGTTCTGGGGCAGTGTGTGCAATATCTCCCGATCCACGGGAATGGCAATGGCCTTGGATGCTTCGACCGCTCTTAACAGATCGTCTTCGCCGACTTCCCGGCCCTTGACCGCAACGATCCCCAGTGAATTCTGTCCTTTGATATGGCTGCCGGCAATACCGACATATGCAGAATTGATGCGGCAGCCGGACATGTGTTCGGCATCCTCCACGGCTTTTTTAACCGCTTCGACGGTATTGTCTATGTTGACCAATCCGCCCTTTTTTAACTCTTTGGCCGGTGTTATTCCCATGCCGATGATGTCGATACCGGTTTCCGTCATCTCACCGACAATCGCCGTCGTTTTCGTCGTTCCAATATCAATCCCCACCAGAACGTTGCTTTTTCTCCCCATAATGTCACCCTTCTTTGCAGCCTTCAGGCATTCATTTATATTCTGTACTGCGGTCCTTTTTTCTGGTCCTGCGCCTTTCCCAGAGTGTCCTTTCGCTGCACGGTCACTTTGGAAATATCGGCCAGATCGACAAACAAATGACCGTTTTTCAATCCTCTCTTTTCCAGATCCGCCAGAACAACATGCAGTTGATTCAATTTGCCTGCAAAATTCTCCCGACCCAGTTTCAAATGCAGACCCTTATCCGTCAGGATGGATAAGCCGAACACCTCGTCAACATGAATTTCTGAAACTTCCCCCAGAAACGTATGCTGATCTGCGGCGGAAAGCCTCTCCAAAAGTTTCAGCGCCTCACCCACCAGCACGGATGGTGATTTTGCCCGAACATCCACACCAGACAGAATGGCAAGATCAACTTCATCGGCCCTGGACAATTTCTTAAAAACAAAACCATCTACATCCATCAGGTATAAAGCGCCCGCCTGCTTGACCAGGGCAACCGGTGTCCGCTCCTGGACCTCGAGAACAAGGCGATCCGGCAGCTCCCTGCCGACATAAACACTTTTGATCCAGGGATTCTCGGATATCCGTTTGGCCACAGCATCTGTATTCACAGACAGGATATTCGAACGCATCCTGATTTTTGCCACGGCCAGAATGTCTTTTTCCGTCAGCTCTTTCACCCCGCGTACGGATACTTCCCTGATCGAAAAATACGGGGCACTCATAATCGCACTGTAGGCATAAACAAACAGCGCACCCAGGACAGTCGCGGCGGCCAGCAGACCCAGCGCGCCCAGAGATTCGCCCAGCGCGTCAATCATGCGCCGGCGCAGTCGGTTCTTTCTGGCTTCCAGGCTGAGTTTTATTTTTTTGTTCATAGTTCCTCTCCAATAATCATCACTTCTGTTTCCAGTTCGACGCCCCTTTCTTTTCTGGCCTTCTCCTGAATCAGCGTAATCAGCGTGAGCACGTCCTGAGCCGTCCCCCGGCCTTTGTTGATGATAAAATTGGCATGCTGTTTCGAAACCTGAGCATCACCGCGCCTCATCCCCTTCAAGCCCAGTTCTTCAATCAATTTGCCGGCGGGAAGTCCGGGCAGATTCTTAAATACCGAACCCGCGCTGGGATACTGCAGCGGATGTTTTTCCTGCCGCCATTTCATGATCTGGGCCATCCGCTCCCGAATTTGTGCTTCGTTGCCTTTTTTCAGAATAAAGCAAGCCTTGCACACAATAACATCCACAGGCAGGTTTGACCGGCGATAGGCAAAGGCAATCTTCTCACGCCGCAATATTTTCTTTTCTCCGCGGCCGTCAACCACCGTCACGCTGGAAATGACATCCTTGATTTCCGTTCCATACGCACCGGCGTTCATCCAGACGGCCCCCCCCACACTTCCGGGTATCCCCGTGCAGAACTCCAGGCCCGTTAATTCCTCTGCAGCCGCAAGTCCTACAACCCGGGCAAGTCCCACACCAGCCTGTGCGTAAATATAATATTGTCCTCCATCCGCCGGCTCACAGGCAGCCTGATCCAATCCGCGCATCCACAACATAACCCCGCGGTATCCGCCGTCACGCACAATGATGTTGGTGAGGTTGCCAACCGGCATAAATGGAATATTTCCCGCTTTCAGTCTTTGAATCACTTCCCGGAGCTGATCTTCGGATTCAACAATGACCAGCGCGTCTACCCTGCCCCCCAGTTTCAGGGAAGCATGACGCGACATCGATTCATCGTACCATATTTTACCGATGTCCATGCCAGCGAGCGCATCCTGTATGGCCTGACTGCGTGCCGTCATTTTTTCTCTCCCTGCCTGTCCAGCTGTTCCAAAAAAGCCTCGCCGATTTTATATACACTGCCTGCGCCCAGCGTGATCACCGTGTCACCGGGCTTTGTATTGGCCAGCAGAAAGTCCATCGTGTTCCGCGCCTGACCAATGTATTCCACGTTCGGGTGGCCGCTTTCCTTGATGGCTGCCCAGAGAGCGGCGGAATTGATTCCGGGAATCGGCGCCTCAGATGCCGGGTAGATATCGTTGAGCAGCAGCACATCTGCGTCACCGAACGATCGGGTAAATTCATCAAAGAGCGCCTTTGTACGCGTAAAGCGGTGCGGCTGGAAAATCACGATCAGCCGTCCTTTCCACATTTGCCGGGCCGCAGCCAGTGTCGCCATGATTTCCGTCGGGTGATGACCATAATCATCCACCACCGTAATCCCCAGCGAACGGCCCTTGATTTCCAGGCGCCGCTGGACACCTGAAAAACTCTGTAAACCCTTCCTGATGGTTGTCATATCCAGCGCGAGTTCCCGCCCCACCGCCACAGCGGCCATTGAGTTGTAAACATTGAAAAGCCCCGGGACGAATAATTCGACATCACCCAGTTTCTCTTCATGATAGAATAAACTATAAACTGTTTTCGTCTCCAGAAATTGGATATTCCTCGCGGAATAATCCGCAGGATGATCAATGCCGTACGTGATGGCTCGTCGTTTGATGGATCCGGCAATTTCGCGGACATGCTCATTGTCATTGCACATCACCACACAGCCATAGAAGGGAACGATATTGGCAAACTTTAAAAAAGCGTCCTTTATTTCTTCAATACCCGGGTAATAATCAAGATGTTCACGGTCAATATTGGTAATCACGGCAAT
>JAGFXG010000097.1 GCA_017860985.1 Deltaproteobacteria bacterium | reverse complement strand
CCCTTTGCGACTGGGCCAATTCGCTTTATCTTAATTCGCTGGAAGGCCTGTTGACAACGTTGAAGCAGATTGATGAAATGATAAAGGCTAAAGGCTAAAGGCTAAAGGCTCATGCGGGGCAGGGTGAGAAGACAGCCTGTTCATGGAGGTTATGTTGGAGAAGAAAATTCAGGAAAAACTTAAAAAGATAAAGATGCTGATTCTGGATGTGGACGGAGTGATGACCGACGGCAGAATTATTATGGACGGAGAAGGTCTTGAAACAAAAAACTTTAATGTCCGTGACGGTCACGGGTTGGTGATGATTCAACGCTATGGCATACAGGTTGCCATTCTTACCGGCCGGACATCGACCGTGGTGGATCACCGAGCCCGTGATTTAAAAATCACCGAGGTGTACCAGGGGGCGTTAAACAAGAAGGAAATCTTCGCGCAAATTCTTCAGAAGCATAACCTGACACCGGACGTGATTGCTTACGTGGGGGATGACATTGTCGATATCCCCGTGTTGAAATTGGTCGGCTTTTCCGCAGCCGTTGCCGATGCGATGGATTTAGTGAAAAAAACGGTTGATTATGTTACGGTCAACAGGGGAGGGCAGGGAGCGGTGAGGGAAATATGCGATATGTTGCTCATGGCCCAGGAACGCTGGCTTGAAGTCGCCAACCGGTATGATTTTACGGACCTTGTTGAATCATAAACGTTGAACACCGGATCACTGCTTACGGGATATGTGAATGACACTTGCCTGGATTTATCTGCTCATTGCCGGCATTCTGGAAATCGGCTGGCCGCTGGGCTTTAAACTGTCTCAGACCACACCGCACAGGACGGTCTTTATCCTGATGGCGGTGATATGCATGGCCCTGAGCGGTTTGTTTCTATGGCTGGCACAAAGAACGATTCCGATCGGAACGGCCTACGCAGTCTGGACGGGCATCGGCGCAGCGGGAACGTTTCTGATCGGGATTTTCGCGTTTAACGATTCGACGTCAATGATGCGGATTTTATCTTTTCTGCTGATTGTAGTGGGTTTGATCGGTCTGAGAATTTCCGGCCAGTCTTGAAATAGCCTGTTGTATTCCCGGTAATAGGCAATCCTGTCCTGAACACTGCGGTTTCCCCGAATCGCTTTGCAAAAGACGATGGTGAGTGATATAAAGAAATCATCGCTGTTTGAATAATATTTATAACTGTAGCTGAATGATGATGAAACCGGGCAAAAAAAAAGTAAAGATCATTGTAATCGCGCTTATCAGCATAGTTATTGTTGCAGTGGTTATCCTTGCCCTTGTGCAGGGGGTTGGCAGGAAAAAAGAAAATGTCATAAAAATAATGCCTGATGAAGCGGATATCCGCATTCAGGATTTTGTTTTTACGGAAGTGGGCCAGAATAAGATCCGGTGGGACGTAAAGGCCAAAAGCGGGCAGTATCAAAAAAAGAAGAATCTTGCCTTGTTTGATCAGGTTCGGATACAGGCGACCACGGAGGAAGGCAAAATATATGTCATGACCGGTAAAACGGGCAAAATGCTGACGGATAAAAAGGATCTTGAAATAACCGGTGACGTGGTGATTACCTCCGATTCGGGAGACAGGTTTACGACAGATTACCTCCGCTACGTCAATGACCAGAGGAAAATTTATACCGATGCACCGGTTGTTATGGAAAACAGAAAAATGAGAATACAGGCCGTGGGACTGAACATCTTCATCGATAAGGGAGAACTTATTCTCTTATCCGGTGTCCGGGCCAAATTAAACTGATCAGGATAATCTATGACCGCAAAGAAAATATGTTTTTTCGTTATCTTCCTTTTTTTGTCTACCCATACGCCGGTTTGGGCACAAACCGGTTTTGATCAAAAAAACATCTTACGTAAAGACGCGCCGATTGAGGTTGTCTCCGATAAGATGTCGGCGTATCAGGAACAAAATGTTGTTATTTTTTCAGGGAATGCCGTCGCCACACAGGGGGATGTCCAGCTGAAAACAGATTCCCTGTCGATTTATTATAAAAAGTCGCAAGACAAGAAAGAAAAACCAGGAATACCGGTAATGGAAGAAACCGGTTCGCTGGACAGAATTGAAGCGAAGGGTAATGTCATCGTCACGCAAAAAGACATGTCCGCCACCGGAGGCGAAGCGGTTTATTATCAGGACACATCCCGCGTGGTCTTGACCGGGAATCCCGTTCTGAAGCAGGGGAAGAACCTGGTAAAAGGATGCAAAATTACGGTTTATCTTGATCAAAACCGTGGTGAAGTGGAAAGGTGTGCCGCCGAAAATTCGGGAAGGGTCACGGCGATCATTCATCCTGAAGATCAGAAAAAAAAGGATGAAAAGCCCGGTTTAAAGACGGTGAATAAAAAATGAGCCATTTATCGGCGAAGGGACTGACCAAAATTTACAACAAGAGGAAAGTGGTCAACCATATTGACCTGGAAATTTCTCCGGGCGAAGTTGTCGGTCTTTTGGGGCCCAACGGCGCCGGAAAGACGACAACGTTTTATATGATTGTCGGTCTGATCAAGCCGGATGGCGGGGAAATCTTCCTTGACGGTGAAGATATCAGCAGGTACCCGATGTATAAACGGGCGCGTAAAGGGTTGAATTATCTGCCCCAGGAGCCGTCTGTTTTCCGCAAACTGACCGTCGAAGAAAATATATTGGCGATTCTGGAAACACTTGATATAAGTGACAGTGAACGAAAGGAAAGACTCGGAGAGCTTCTGGGTGAACTGGATCTCACCTCCCTGGCAAAAAATTATGCTTATTCGCTCTCCGGCGGCGAAAGAAGACGGGTGGAAATTACCAGGGCCCTGGTGACGTCACCAAAATACATTCTGCTGGATGAGCCTTTTGCCGGCATTGATCCTCTGGCGGTGGCCGACATCCAGAAGATCATTGAAAAACTGAAAAACAAGGGGATCGGGATTATCATCTCCGATCACAATGTACGGGAAACACTTTACTGCTGCAACCGTGCATATATCGTCAATGAGGGAGAAATTCTCGTTCACGGGGACCCCGACGCCATTGCACAGAGTGACCTGGCCAGAAAGTTTTATTTAGGCGAAGATTTCAATTTATAGAATCTGACGGATGTGTGAAAGTCAATTATGGCCTTCGAATTAAAACAGAATTTAAAGCTTTCCCAGCAGCTGATCATGACGCCGCAGCTGCAGCAGGCGATCAAGCTTCTCATCCTGTCCCGCCAGGAACTGGTGGATACGATCAATCAGGAAATTGAAGAAAATCCACTGCTGGAAGAGGCGACTGCGGATGAGCCCGGTCCTGAGGAAGTTCGTGCCGATGTCGAAGACGATGTCCAGTCCGTTGAAAAAGAAGACAGCAGGCTTCCCGAGCGAACGGCGGAACTGACCGGCGAGGGGGACGGTCGCGAGGAGTTTGACTGGAATAATTATCTGGAAGATTACGGCCCTGTAGGTGTTTCTTATGACCGGGCGGACGGGGAGGCTCCGACCCTGGACAACGTTGTGACGGAAAGTCCTTCACTGGTGGAGCACCTGATGTGGCAGATGAAACTGTCGCCCTTTACGGAAGAAGAAGTACGCGTCGGTTCCCAGATTATCGGCAATCTGGATAACAACGGCTATCTGTGCGCGACCCTTTCGGAAATAGCCCAGCTGGAACATGTCAGTGAAGATTACGTGGAGGCGGTTTTAAAAAAAGTTCAGGAATTTGATCCGAATGGTGTAGCGGCCCGCAATCTCCAGGAATGCCTGTTAATCCAGGCCCGAATGCTGGCCAAGGGGAATCCTCTACTGGAAGTGATCATCCGGGATCACCTGAAAGACCTCGAGTTGAAAAATTATGTTCATATCGCCAGAAAGCTGAAAGTTCCTCTTCGGGAAGTGGAAGTGGCCGTTTTGCTGATCAGCAAGATGGATCCGAAGCCCGGAGCTGTCTATTCGGAGGAAAAGGTTCAATCCATTATTCCGGATGTGTATGTTGTTAAATCCGGAGATGACTATAAAATTATTCTCAACGATGATGGTTTGCCGCGACTGCGCATCAGCAATTTCTACCGTGAAATTATGGCGGGTGTCGGCGGACGGGATCGGACGGAGGAAGAAAACGGAAAGAAATATATTCGCGACAAGATACAATCGGCCACCTGGCTGATTAAAAGCATCCAGCAGCGGCATAAAACAATCTACAAAGTCGCTGAAAGCATCGTAAGGCACCAGAAGGATTTTTTTGATAAAGGCATCGATTTTTTAAAACCGCTGGTCTTGAGAAATATCGCCGATGATGTTGAAATGCATGAATCAACCATCAGCCGCGTTGTGACCAATAAATACATGCATTCTCATCGCGGCATCTTTGAAATGAAATATTTTTTCGGCAGTTCCATCCAGAGAACATCCGGTGAAAACATTGCCTCGAAAAGTGTTAAAGAGGAAATCAGGCATCTGATTGCCGGGGAAGATCCTAAAAAACCTTACAGTGATTGTGAAATCGTCGACCTGCTCAAGGCCAAAAACATTGATATTGCCCGACGCACAGTCGCTAAATACAGGGAAATGATTGGGATATTGCCGTCGTCCAAGAGGAAGAAATATTTTTAAAGTCATCTCTTAAAAATAGCGGTATAATAAGAACAAAGGGTAAAATTCCGGTTGACTTTTGGTTTGGTCGCCACTATATGACTGACCTTTGTTGCCGGTAGCGAAAATTGTCGAGAGGTTTTGGCTGCCTAATTTTAACCATGGAGGAAAAATAATGAATATTTCCGTAACGTTCAGAACGAGTGAAGGGGAAAACTGGCAAAAAACCTATGTAGAGGAAAGAATTGTTAAACTGAAGAAATATCTTGATGTGCCTTCTGAAGCCCATGTCGTTCTTTCAACGGAAAAGTTTCGTAATGTTGTGGAAATAAATCTGAGCGCCAACGGTTGGAATGTAAATGCCAAAGAAGAGGCCAAGGATATGCATCTAGCGGTTGACAGCTGCATAGATAAAATCGAAAAACAGCTTAAGAAGCAAAGAGAGAAAAACAGGGAGCATAAACCCAGAAGCATCCGTCACAGCGGCCAGAAGGCCGAGGAAGGCATGGAAGAGGACGATTACACGGCTAAGGTGGTGGAAACCCGCAAGGTCGTTTTAAAACTCATGTCACTCGAAGAAGCTGTATTGGAGATGGAAGGCAGTAAAGCCCGATTTTTGATCTATCGGGACACCGCTTCGGAAAAAGTCAGCCTGGTTTATCGTCTTGACGACGGAAATATTGCCCACATTGAAACGAACAGTTAACCGACAAAATGAATTTACCCGAGGGGAGGGGCATTTCAATGCCTGCTCCCCCGTTATGAATGGTCCACCGATGAGATAAAAAACGGTGTTTCAGTTTACAAGGTCAGGTGCAACACATGCGACTGGATCAAATTTTTAAAAATGAATTTCTCAGTGAAAATCTCTCGTCGAATTCCAAAAAAGACGTGCTTGCGGAACTGATCAATGTCCTGATCAACAGCGGTTTGAAGATCGACAAAGCCAGGGCAATCGAAGTCCTTCAGCAAAGGGAAAAACTCGGGTCAACGGGGATTGGTGACGGCGTTGCCATTCCTCACGGCAAGGTTTCTGATCTTCATGAACTTGTTGTCGCTTTCGGGCGCAGCAAAAAGGGAATAGCTTTTGACGCGATCGATGGGAAACCGGTTCATCTTTTCTTTTTGCTGCTGGCGCCGGAGAATTCAACAGGACAGCATCTAAAAGCCCTGGCTAAGATATCAAAA
>JAGFXG010000096.1 GCA_017860985.1 Deltaproteobacteria bacterium | reverse complement strand
TTAAAGTTTATGGTATTTATGAATCGTGAAAAGATAGATCAATTGTACGGGACAACCGGCTTAAAAGAAATTCTCCTGATATTTGATTTTAGATGTTTGTTTGTCAATCGTTCGGCCAATATAGTTCACTCTCTATCGGAAACGGAAAAATGAGCAGCCAGAAGAATCATAAAAACCTGAAAACAGATAAAAAATCTGTCGCCGAAGCACCTCACCACTTCTATGTCGGCATTCCCTGTAACGAGATACAAAACAAAACGACAAAGAAGACCCCCATGAACAGCGAAGAATACTACCGGGCCATCTTTGAGCACACGGCCACAGCCAACATGATTCTTGCCGAGGATACCACTGTCCTGTTCGTGAATGAAAATTTCGAGAAAATGATGGGGTATACCAAGGAAGAAGTAGAAAACAAAATGTCCTGGACCAGCTTTGTTATTAAAGAAGATGTGGACATCATGAAACAGCGGCACGTGATACGGAGAATCAGCCCCGAATCCGTTCCACCGACCTATGAATTCAGGGGTCCAACAAAAACAGGGGAAATCCGGCACTTCTTCCTGAGTGTGGCTATGATACCCGGCACCCGCAACAGCGTGGCATCGCTCTTCGATATAACCGAGCACAAAAAAGCCCAGGAAGCCGTCAGGCAAAGCGAGGAACGGTTCAAAGACATGGCCAGGCTTCTTCCGGAAACGGTTTTTGAAACCGACATGAACGGGAGAATCACATTTGTGAATGAGCTTTCCTTTGCACGCTTCGGTTTTACACCGGATGATTTAGAAAAAGGGTTATACATACAGGATGTTCTGGCTCCGCAGGAGCACGAACATCTGCAGACCGTCATTCAAAATGTTGTCCGTGGAGAACGGCTTGCATTGAGGGAGTATCTTGCCCGGAAAAAGAATGGGACGACATTCCCGGCCCTGGTGCGGAGTACGGGCATCTTTAAGGACGGGCAACCTGTCGGCATCAGAGGATTTCTGATCGATATTTCAGAGAAGAAGGCCCTTGAGGATCAACTCCTGCGCGCGCAGAAACTGGAAGCCATCGGAACGCTCGCGGGGGGTATCGCGCATGACTTCAACAATCTGCTCATGGGGATTCTGGGGAATCTTTCCATCATGCTCATGCACATGGATGCCACCCACCCGTTCTATGACCGGCTGAAGATCATGGAAGATTATGTTCACCGGGGATCCAATCTTACCCGGCAGCTGCTGGGCTTTGCCCGCGGAGGCAAATATGAGGTACGCTCTACCGACCTTGGCAAATTCGTTCTGAAAAGCGCAGAGATGTTTGGAAGAACGAAAAAGGAGATTTCCATTCAGCATAAGATCGGCAGTTCCCTGTGGCATGCGGACGTAGACCGCGGCCAGATGGATCAGGTGCTTCTTAATCTGTTTGTAAACGCATGGCAGGCCATGCCCGATGGCGGCAATCTGAGCATATCTGTAGAAAATGTCGAACTGAGCAAGAAGGACATGGCAGCCTTTGGCGCGACCCAGAAAAGATTTGTAAAACTGACCGTGTCCGACACGGGAATAGGCATGGATGAAAACACCAAAGCCCGTATTTTTGAGCCGTTCTTTTCCACCAAAGAACTGGGGCGAAACACGGGGATGGGCCTGGCTTCCGTTTATGGAATTATAAAAAATCATGGCGGTTACGTCAATGTGGAGAGCAAGCCGGGCGCCGGCACAACGTTCACGATCTATCTTCCGGCATCGGACAATAAGGCGGAAGATGAAACGAAAATAGATAGCAGGATTCATAAGGGTGTGGAAACCATTCTGCTGATTGACGACGAACAGATGATTATTGATGTCGCCTCCAAAATGCTGCAGGAACTTGGCTATAAAGTTCTGAGCTCCACCAGCGGGAAACAGGGGATCGATATTTTTCAGAACAGCAAAGAAAAAATCGACCTGGTCATTCTGGACATGATCATGCCGGGATTAAGCGGCAAAGAAGCCTTTGATATTCTTCGGCAGAAAAATCCCACCGTGAAAGTTCTGCTTTCAAGCGGCTTCAGTGTGGACAGCCAGGCAAAAGATATCATGGCCGCAGGCTGCAAAGGCTTCATCCAGAAACCTTTCACCATGGCGCAGCTCTCAAGCAAGTTGAGAGAAATCCTTGACAATAAATGAATCAGGTTCCGGCAGCTTCATGAATCACAGGGTCAAACAAAAGACAGAGTCCGCAGTAGCGTGAAAAAGTGAATCATCATGAAAATAAACCATTATACATCCGTAAAGCCAATTCCTTTTGACAACGACCAGGCCAAAGGCGTTTCCGGCCGTGTCGTAATCGGGAAGAACAACGGTGCAGACCACTTTTGCATGCGTATTTTTGAGGTGACTCAAGGAGGACATACTCCCCGGCATTCACACGCATGGGAGCATGAAATCTTTATCCACGAGGGTTTTGGCGAAGTATACAACATGGGGCAATGGCATTCTGCACGGACAGGAGACGCAATATTGATAGAGGCAAACGAAGAGCATCAAATCCGTAACACCGGCTCAGAAACATTGATCTTTATCTGCCTGATTCCGTCAGGCGTCCCGGAGATTTGATCTCACTCACGCGGAACGAGCGTTAATTCTGTGTAGCCTGCAGCAATATTATAATGTTAATTTTATACCTGGACAGCTTGCTGCGAGGTGGTTGACTCACATCATCTTGAATGAAACTCTCAAAAGCAGATTCTCCTTTATGCATCATAAGATAAGCTATATTCAATACCGTTACCTGATCTTTGGCATTCTTGGAGCCGCCTACATCCTCGTTTTTTTTCACAGACTGGCTCCCGCGGTTGTGGCTGTGGATATGATGTCCGATTTAAAAACAGGCGGCGCATTGATGGGCATTCTGGCTTCCGCCTATTTTTACCCTTACGGCCTGATGCAGATTCCCGCCGGGCTTTTATCCGACACATGGGGGCCACGCAGATCAATCGTCTTTTTTTTCACCATCGGAGCAGCCGGCTCCATTGCACTGGCCTTCGCACAAACCGTGGAAACGGCGATTGCCGCACGAGTTTTTGTAGGTTTGGGGGTGGCGATGATCTTCATCCCGACGCTGAAAATTCTGACTCACTGGTTCGAGAGGGACAAGTACGTCCATATGAGCGGCCTTTTAATGTCATTGGGCGGTGTCGGAGCATACACGGCATCAACACCTCTTGCGCTCATGAGCGATGCGATTACCTGGCGAGGCAGCATGATTGTCATCGGGATATTAACCCTTATCATCTCAGGGCTGGTCTGGCTTCTGGTGCGCGACACTCCGGAACAGTCAGGTTTTCAACCGGTCAATCCCTGTGCTCCCGCAATCTGTGAGCAACAGGAGATCGGGCTCTTGAACGGGATCATCATGGTATTGAAACGCCGGCAATTCTGGCCGATGGCGATATGCGCCTTTTTCGGATCGCTGGTCTCTTTGAGTTTCTCCGGACTGTGGGGCGGTCCATTCTTAATGAACGTCTATGGGATGACCAGAACAAGGGCAGGAGCTGTATTATCAGCAATGGCAATCGGCATGATTATCGGAGCTCCGGTAATGAGCTGGCTTTCCAACCAGGTATTTCATTCACGAAAGAAAGTTTTAATACTAAGCCAACTTGGCGGACTGTGTGTCTTTGCCCCGCTTGCTTTTTTCACCGGCGATTTTTCCGAAACAGCGCTCTACATCTGGTGCTTTTCTTACAGTTTTTTCATGTCCAGCCTTGTTGTCGTCGGTTATTCCGCCATTAAAGATTCTTTCCCGATACAAATATCCGGCACGGCCACAGGCACTTTGAATATTTTCCCCTTTGCCGGGGCCGCACTCGGCCAGCCGCTCATCGGCTGGTATCTGGATTCCGTGGGCGCGGTCGATGGCCGATATCCGGTGAATGCTTATTCCGCGGCATTCAAGATGTGCCTGTTTTGCTTGCTGGTTGCGTTCATTGCCAGCATACTGGTAAAAGAAACTTTCCCCCAAAAACAAGATTCTGCTTAAGGTTTATCGATCGTTCATACCGGCACAAGGAACGTATACGTCTGATTCTTTTTTCGGGTTGCATCGCGTAATGCCTGTTTTGACAGGAATTTGTCTTTTGACTAATACAGACAAACTATGATAGTTTATGAGCATGGAACTTATGAAGGCAGGGACGGCTTACCATCAATAAGATATTCGGCAATACATCGGGGCTGGGCGCTCAGCAAATCAAATCTCTGGAACGTCTTTATCGCCGCGGCATCCCGCCGGAAAGCATTCTCAGCAATGACCTGGCCCGGGAGGTATCCTTTCTTTCCAGTGCTCTCAACCGGCAAATCGGTTTGCTGATTAACCGTAAAGGCGAGATCAGCATGGTCATTCTCGGAGACCACAAAGGCATATTTATTCCAAGCCTCGACGTTTTTCGCGCAGCATCCACTCGCTTCAAAGGCCTGCGTCTGATTCACACCCATTTAAACGGCGAAGCACTTTCTCCTGAAGACATGACGGACTTGTCGCACCTCAGGCTGGACATGATCGGCGCGCTCCAGGTCTGTGAGGACGGCTCTCCCGGCAGGCTTTTCTGGGGCCACCTGATTCCGGAAAATCCGCAGGGAGAATATTGGCTTATCCATGAACCGCAGGAACCTCACCGGCTTGACCTGAATTTCCTGTCTTTTATCGCCGCGCTTGAAGATGAATTTGCCAAACGGCAAAAAACGCGAAAAATCGAAGCAACGGAAAAAGCCATTCTCGTGCGGGTTGAAAAAAATCCCCTTGCCGGCGCGGAAGCCGCCTTAGAAGAGCTCCGGCAGTTGGCGGAGACCTGTGGTGTGGCCGTTTTTGACAGCCAGATTCAATATCGGCCGCAGCCGGATCCCCGGTATCTTGTCGGCAGGGGCAAACTGTCGGATATCGATCTGCGCGCCACACAAATCGGCGCAAATCTGCTGATCTTCGACCACGAACTGACACCCGCGCAGGTCCGTTCCATCAGTGATTTCACCGGGCTTAAAATTCTCGACCGGACGCAGGTGATCCTGGATATCTTTGCGCACCGCGCCCACAGCAGGGAAGGAAAGATTCAGGTGGAGCTGGCGCAGCTCAAATATCTGCTGCCACGGCTGATGCACAAAGACACGTCACTATCCCGCCTCGCCGGCGGCATTGGCGGAGTGGGCCCCGGCGAAACCAAGCTGGAAATTGACCGGCGCCGCGTTCGCGAACGCATCAACCGCCTGGAAAAAGATTTAAAGAACATCACGAAGTCACGCGGACAGCGCCGAGGAAGACGGAAGCGATCGGGTCTGCCCGTGATTTCAATTGTCGGTTACACTAACGCAGGGAAATCGACGTTGCTCAACACGCTGACGCAAAGCGCCGTTCTGGCGGAAGACAAGCTCTTTGCCACACTGGACACGAAAAGTGCGAGACTGCGCTTTCCGCGCGATACGGAGGCGGTCATCACCGATACGGTTGGGTTCATCCGCAAACTTCCCAGAGAGCTTTTCAGCGCCTTCAGGGCGACGCTGGATGAGCTTAATGAAGCGGATCTGCTTTTACACGTGATAGACATCAGCAATCCCCAGTTTGAAGAACAGATTGCCGCCGTTGAAAGTATCCTGGAAGAACTTGAAATATCCGGAAAACCGGGCATCCGGGTTTTTAACAAAGCCGATCGGTTTGAAAACAAGGACTTACTGGCAGATATCAGCAAGCGATATAACGCTGTCGCCGTTTCCGCCCTGGATAAGACCTCTCTTTTCGGTCTCCTGGAAAAAATCGAAGC
>JAGFXG010000095.1 GCA_017860985.1 Deltaproteobacteria bacterium | reverse complement strand
CCAGACATGGCATGATTTTGATCGGTTCCATAACAAACTCCCTTCAGAATTAATAATTTGACCGGCTGTACCATAACGCCGCTGATTTTTAAACCGAACCTGTCAATTTTACAACTAAAATATTCATAATTCTAAAATAAAGTCATCTATTCTGCTCTTTTTTTCTTTAATGCTTGAAACACCGGTCAATATCGTTTAAATAATTTTACATCTAATTCCATCATAAAAGGAGCCTTCATGATCAAGATGAAAGAAATTAAAGCAGGCAATATGAATCTAGATAAATTTATTAATGACAAAGTCCAGGCCATACAGCAGGCCGTAGGCGACGGCCTGGCTGTCAACGCCCTGTCCGGCGGCGTGGACTCCTGTGTGGTCACCGCGCTGGGACACAGGGCACTGGGCAATCGTCTCAAAACCTATATGATCGACAACGGCATCATGCGGGAGAACGAACCGGCCAAAGTGGTCGCCGCCTTCAAAAAACTGGGCATCAAGGTTGAAGTGGTGGATGCGTCCAAGGCGTTTTTCACCGCTCTCAAGGGAATTACCGACCCCGAAGAAAAAAGAGAAGCCATCACGCAAACCTTTTATAAAAATGTATTTGGCAAACTTGTGGTAAAAAGCAAGGCAAAATACCTCCTGCAGGGCACCATCCTGACGGATGTGGATGAAACCGTCGCTGGAATTAAAAGACAACACAACGTATTCGAACAACTGGGCATTGATCCCCAAAAAACCTTCGGCTATAAAATTCTGGAACCGCTCATTGAACTGCGCAAAGACGGCGTACGCAAGGTTGGCGCGGGACTGGGCCTGCCGGCCCGCATGTTCGAACGGATACCTTTCCCGGGACCGGCACTGGCCGCCCGCGTAATCGGTGAAGTCACACCCGCCAAAATCGCACTGGTCAGAAAAGCAACCTCCATCACCGAAGCCGCTTTAAAAGATGTAAAGGCTTTTCAGTATCTGGCCATTCTGCATGAAGACCGGGTAACCGGCATGCGAAACAACAAAAGGGTCTTCGGCAATCAGATTGAAATCCGCTGCTGGAACAGCAAAGACGCGCGCACGGCCAGCCCTACCCGTCTTTCTTTTGATGTCCTTGAAAAAATCGCTTCGAAGATCACCCGGGAAATCCCGGAAGTTGTGAGCGTCACCTACAACATCACATCGAAACCGACGTCCACAATCGAAGTGGTTTAGGCAAAAAAGGTCACCGCGGGGAATTTCCTGAAACCGGACAATCCCCGCCGTAACCGGAGAAATCGAATTATGGAGAGAAAGCCGAAAGCAGGCCCTTTGCAGGGTATTCGCATTCTTGATCTCACCCGCCTCTATCCCGGGCCGCTGGGTACGATGATGCTTGCCGATATGGGAGCCGATGTCATCAAGATTGAGGACGTAAACTCACCAGACTACATGCGTTTTTATCCTCCGTATATCGCATCCGAATCCGCGGGCTTTGTTGCCGTCAACCGGTCCAAGCGCAGTCTGGCCTTGAATCTTAAAACCCCGAAAGGTGTCGGCATTTTTATGTCGCTTGTCAAAAGAGCCGATATTGTCGTTGAACAGTTTCGCCCGGGTGTGCTTACTGAACTGGGCATCGGATATGAACAGGCCAGGCATGTCAAAGACAACATCATCTATGTTTCCATCACCGGATACGGTCAGAATGGTCCTTATGCGCAAGATGCCGGACACGACATTAATTATATCGGCTACGCCGGCATCCTGTCGTCAGCCGGCAGCAAAGAAACGGGGCCCCTCCTTCCGGGACCGCAGCTTGCGGACGTGGCAGGCGGTGCTTACATGTCCATGATTGCCTGTCTCTGCGCCCTCTGGGCGAGGGAAAAAACCGGCGAGGGCCAGCAAGTTGACGTTGCGATGCTGGATAGTGTCCTGCCGCTGATGACCCTGCAGATGGCACATTATCAGGCCACGAAAATCCATTTGGCGCCGGGAGAAGCTCCGCTTTCCGGGGGACTGGCCTGTTACGGTGTTTATTCATGCGCCGATGATAAACATGTGGCGCTGGGCATGCTGGAAAACAAGTTTTGGAAGATGTTCTGTGAAATGGCCGGTCACACGGAATGGATTGACAAGCACCTGGTGATGGGAGAAGAAGCTGAAAATCTGCGCAGAGAAATCGCCGCCCTCTTCCGGACAAAGACGAGGGATGAGTGGGCTGCCGCAGCAAAAAAGCTGGACATCTGCATTACACCTGTTCTGGACATCTCAGAAGTAGAAACAGACCCTCACCTGCAGGCACGGCAGATGGTTTGCGAACAGGTGCATCCGGTGTGCGGCGGAATCAAGGAGATCGGTGTCCCGCTCAAATTTTCTGCGACGAAGACCGAACCGTCCGGACCGTCGCCTGCACTGGGAGAAGACACTAAATCCATTCTGGAAGAAATCGGCTACACCCACGAAGAAATTGAAGCGCTTTCAAAAGAAGGTATAATTTTAATTTCCAGTTAAGCCCACCCTTTAACCCATCACAGCACCGCCATCCACATTAATGGCCTGACCGGTAATATTGCGAGCTCGCTCCGAGGCCAGATAGGCCACCATATCGGCGATGTCTTCGGGCGGCTGAGGGCGTCGCAAAGGCGTCACCGCTTTGACTCGAGCTTCGAATATCTCCTGCAGACTTTTATCCGCCAGAGCCGGCTGCGTGTCCTTGAGTGCCTGTGCCAGCTTTTCCCATCCCGGTGTATAAACATATCCCGGACAAACGGCATTGACCGTGATATTGTAGCGCGCCAGTTCCCTGGCCAACACTTGTGTAAATCCAATGACGCCGAACTTGGACGCGCAATATGGACCTAAAAGCGGCTCTCCTGACTTTCCGGCGATGGAGGAAATATTGATTATCCGCCCCTGCTTTCTTGAAATCATTGCTTTAGCCACAGCACGGCAACTGAGATAGACGCTTCTCAGGTTCATCTCAACCGTTTTATCCCATTGGTCAACTTGTGACTGGACGATCACAGCAATTCCCGTCCCCCCACCCACATTGTTTACAAGAATATCAATGACCCCGTAGGCACTGATTGTCTTTTGAACCATGGCATCAGCATCTTCCGGTTTTGTCGCATCGCATGACACAGCCAAACCGTCTCCGCCGTTGGCTTTAATTTCGTCAATAGCATTTCGAGCGGCTTCTGCATTCAAGTCGGCCACGACCACTGTTGCACCCTCATCGGCCAGGCGCATGGCAATGGCTTTACCGATGCCGCCTCCCCCGCCTGTTACAATTGCAACCTTATCTTTAATTTTCAGGTCCATAAATTCTCAGCCCCTCCAGATTGTTGTGCTTTTCGTCCAACAGGTTGAAACTTCACGCCGGATAACCCCGAACGCCTGTCCTTTTTATTTTTTACCATTCACAGACGGCAGTCTTTCAAAGCGGTCCAAAAGCATATCCAGAATCTTCTGCAGACCCTGACGGTCAATGATTTTCCTGTCTTCCTTGATCTGTTCTTCCATGGCCAACTGGACCACGCCGCGAATCACCCAGGTCATGTGCCCCGAGTTGCCCGGCTGAAATTCCCCGGAGGCAATCCCTTCTTCAATAATCTTCTTAATCGCTGCGTGAAATTTCGCATGGTAGGATATGAAATCACAATAGGGCGCGCCCTGAGAAGGGCCATAGTAGATGGTGAACATCAGCCGGAAAAAATCCCTGTCATTTGCGACGTGAAGAAAAATTTTATCAACAAGATCTTTCAGCCTTTCCTTGGCGCTGGAGGATGTATGCATGTGTGATTCCAGCGCCTGATCGATCCGGGCGCAATGGGTTTGCATCAACTCCATGTAGAGACCTTCCTTGTTCCCGAAGTAATAATAGAGAGAGGGCGCCGTAATTCCCGAGGCATCAACAATATCACGCACTGTAGCGGCGGCATACCCCTTGTGGGCAAATAACTTGAGAGCCCCGTCAAGTATCTGCTGACGGGAATCAGATTCTATATTTCTTTTTTTTGTCTTACCTTTTTTCATGGTCATTTTTAATCCTTGACTTACATCTTTGAGTGGCTTATCTAACAATTGTTAGATAGTTTTTCAAGATTACTATATTGGCAAGATGTTTGTTTTGTCAATCCTAATAAGGAAATATATATGGAAATGAGAAACAATATTTACTATTGTCATTTTTTATTAAAGGTCCTTCCCAAAAGTGGAAAGGGCCGGTGTGAGTAAGTATTGAACATATGCAGGAGCACTCTTCACATGAAAACATCCAAAGATAACGAAGACGCGTCGAAATCCAAAACAGCCCAAACCGGGCAAGAAGAGAATAAACCGATACGCCCCGACCTTGCTGAAGTCATCCGCAGACTCTCTTTCGGCATGAATGAAAACCGCCCCGATGCAGTGGCAAAAAGAGAGCAGAAGAACCAGCGCATGGCGCGCGCCAACGTGGAGGACTTATGTGATCCGGGCTGTTTCATTGAATATGGGGCTTTGGCCATCGCAGCGCAGCGCGGGCGACGATCCGTAGAGGATCTCATCAGCAAAACACCGGCCGACGGACTTATCGCCGGCATCGGATCCGTCAACGGTTCATTATTCAGCGAAGACAGGGCCCGCTGCATGGTGATGTCCTATGACTACACGGTTCTGGCCGGAACCCAGGGATTTTTCAATCACAAGAAAATGGATCGGATGCTGCATCTGGCTCATGAACAGCGCCTGCCCCTCGTTTTCTTCGCGGAAGGCGGGGGCGGAAGGCCCGGTGATGTTGACGCACAGGGAGTCATGGTGGCGGGACTGGATTTATCAACATTTGGCGCATTTGCCTCTCTGAGCGGGTCCGTGCCGATCGTCGGTGTTGTTTCCGGGTATTGCTTTGCCGGAAACGCTGCGCTTTTGGGCTGCTGCGACGTGATTATCGCCACGACGAATTCCAGCATCGGCATGGGCGGCCCGGTCATGATTGAAGGCGGCGGACTGGGCGTTTTCAAACCGGAGGAAGTCGGCCCGATGAGCGTGCAAACGCAAAACGGTGTGGTGGATATTGAAGCAGCAGACGATGCGGAAGCCGTTTTGCTGGCCAAAAAGTATCTTTCCTATTTTCAGGGGTCCACCACGTCATGGGAAGCAGGCGACCAGATCAAACTGCGCAGCATGGTTCCGGAGAGTCGCAAGCGGGCCTACAATGTCCGGACTGTTATCAAAGGATTTGCGGACACAGACTCGTTTCTGGAGATCAGGCCGAAATTCGGACCCAGCATGGTCACGGGGCTGCTTCGCATCGAGGGTCGGTCCTTCGGTGTCATCGCCAACAACTCCATGCACATGGCCGGCGCGATTGAAGCCGAAGGCGCGGACAAAGTCGCCCGCTTAATGCAGATTTGCAATGCCCATGGTCTGCCGATTTTGTCGTTATGCGACACACCGGGCTTCATGGTCGGTCCGGAGATTGAAAAGCGTGCACAGGTACGACATGTCTGCCGAATGTTCGTCATCGGTTCACACCTCACGGTTCCCTATTTCACCATTGTATTGCGCAGGGGATACGGCCTGGGTGCCATGGCCATGGCAAGAGGTGGATTCCATGAGTCTTTCTTCACGGCGGCCTGGCCGACCGGAGAATTCGGCGGAATGGGGCTGGAAGGCGCCGTCAAGGCTGGATTCAAAAAAGAACTTGCCGCCATTGAAGATCCCCCAAAACGGGAAGAATTTTATGAGTTCCTCGTCGCTCAGCTCTACGAAAGGGGCAAGGCCATTAACATGGCCTCCTACCTGGAGATTGACGCTGTTATCGATCCGGCGGA
>JAGFXG010000094.1 GCA_017860985.1 Deltaproteobacteria bacterium | reverse complement strand
AGCAATCCGCGAAAAATGGTGATCAACCGCGACGATCCCTGGGGACGAAGGCTATTTGAAGAAATCGAGATAACTGCGCTGTCTTACGGTTTGGAAAAAGGGAATGAAACGACAGTTGACAGCGAGGAAATAACACTGGAAGGCATCCGGGCGAAGATCAGTCTGAACGGGAGGAAAATAGCTGTGACGTCCAGGCTCATCGGCAGATTCAACCTGTCCAATATTCTGGCTGCCGCATCCGCCGCTTCCGCCCTCGGCATTATGCCTTCTATTGTGGAAGCGGGAATAAATCAGTTGTCCCTGGTGCCCGGACGTCTGGAAAGAATCGATTCGACGGCCGGTGTCCATGTTTTTGTCGATTACGCGCACAAGCCGGATGCGTTAAAACAGGTTCTGCAGAATTTAGACAAACTCAAGCAAAAAAGAATATTGACTGTTTTTGGCTGCGGTGGTAATCGCGACCGCGCCAAGAGGCCACTGATGGGTGAAACGGCTGCCCGTTACAGCGATCTGACAATCCTAACGTCCGACAATCCGCGCAAAGAAGAGCCGCTGGCGATTATCGGTGAGATTGAGGCGGGGATCGACCGGCAAAAGACCGTGAAGATTTCACCCGATCATCCGGAATTACCTCAAGGCATGAACGCCTATATGGTGATTGCGGACAGGAAGTCTGCTATCACCACGGCGGTGAATCTGGCCGAAGCCGGCGATATTGTGCTGATTGCCGGCAAAGGCCATGAGGACTATCAGATTTTCGGAACAAAAAAAATTCCGTTCGATGACCGGATTGTCGCTAAACAGGCACTCCTTTCCAGGGAGGATGATCCTTCGGAGGCTGCATCCCCGGTGTTTTCCCTGGACGAGGTTCTGGTTGCAACCGGCGGACACCTGATTTCCGGACAGGGGGGGAAAACGATTTACGGTATTTCCACCGACTCCAGAAACATTCAACAGGGAAACCTTTTCATTGCTCTTCAGGGAGAGAATTTTGACGGCCATGCTTTTGTGCAAAAGGCGGTGGATGCCGGGGCGATTGGTGTAATCGTTCACGATGTCAGCAGGATCAATGTGGAAGCAGCGGGGAGAACTGCCTGTGTTGTTGAAGTGAAAGATACCTTGAAGGCGCTGGGTGATCTGGCGCAGGCATACCGCAGGCGTTTTTCCTTTCCTGTGGTCGGGCTGACCGGTTCGTCCGGCAAGACGACCACCAAGGAAATGCTGTCATGCATTCTCCGGCAGGAAAGAAAAGTACTCACGACGGAGGGGAACTATAATAATCTGATCGGTCTGCCGTACACCATTTTTCGAATGACGGGCCGGCACGAAATAGCCGTCCTGGAGATGGGAACCAATACCCGGGGTGAAATCAGGAGATTAACGCAAATTGCCGACCCGGATGTCGGGGTCATCACCAATGTCGGTCCCGCACATCTGGAGGGATTTGGCACGGTGGATGTTGTAGGCGAGGAAAAAGGAGATTTGTTTTTCAATATGCGCCCTTCGGGCACCGCGGTGGTCAATCTTGACGATGAAGCGGTGTGCCGCGCAGCCGATCGATGGTCCGGCCGCCGTATCACATTCAGCATGAGCGCCAGTGCCGATGTCAGTGCCGGCGATATCAGGAAAAACGGCGCGAAAGGAACGACATTCAACCTCCTGATCAACGGCGGGTCATACAAAGTGGACATGAAAGTGGCCGGCCTGCACAATATCTATAATGCGATGGCCGCCGCCGCAACCGCTATTGCTTGTGGAACCAGTCCCGAATCGATCCGGCAGGGGCTGGCTATGTTTCAGGCGGTAGGCGGACGAATGGAGATTATCAAGCTCAAAAACGGCGCCTATTTGATCAATGATGCCTACAATGCCAATCCCGCTTCCATGCGGGAAGCCCTGCTGACCCTCAAGGACCTCAAGAATGCGCACAACGCATTTGTTTTTTTAGGGGATATGCTGGAACTGGGTGAGGCGGCCAGGGAAATGCATCGGCGCGTTGGGATGCTTCTGGCAACGATCGGCGTGACGGCTGTTTTTCTGCAGGGCGAGTTTGCAGAAATTACCGCGGCAGGCGCACTCGCAGGTGGATTGTCGGATGAACAAATATTTTTCTTAAGGGATGTCGAAGAATCAATTGCTCATTTGAAAAGGCAGTTACGCAAAGGGGACTGGATTCTGGTCAAGGGGTCCCGACGGATGAAAATGGACAGGATTGTGACGAGAATCTGTGAAGACACAGGTATCTATAAAACGGAAGGCAAAACAGCAGCTGAGTAAACCGGGAGCAGAAAAGTGATTTACGAATTCATCTATCCTCTGCATACGATGTTTTCATCCTTCAACGTGTTTCGTTATATCACGTTTCGGACGATTTTTGCTTCGATCACGGCGTTGCTGATTTGTCTCCTTATGGGACGCTGGCTGATCCGCAAGCTGCAGAACCTGCAGATTGATCAGCAGATTCGGGAAGACGGGCCGAAAACGCATTTGGTAAAGAAAGGCACACCCACCATGGGAGGTGTCCTCATGATTTTCGCGGTGGTCATCTCCACATTTCTGTGGGCTAATCTGTCCGTGGGTTATGTATGGCTCGCTCTGATGGTGACGGTCGGTTTTGGTTTGATCGGCTTTCTTGATGATTATTGGAAACTGGCCGGTAAAAGTTCCCGCGGTATTTCCGGGAAAACAAGGCTGGTCGCCGAAATAGTCATCGCCTTGTTTGTCGGCGTCATCTTATATTTTAAGCCGGGATTTAACACGCAGGTGACGATTCCCTTTTTTAAGACCGTTCTGCCCAATCTGGGCTGGGGATACATTCTGCTTTGCGTTTTTATTATCGTTGGCGCGGCCAATGCCGTGAATCTGACGGACGGTCTGGATGGTCTGGCGACCGGCCCGGCGGGCATCTGTTTTGTAACGTATCTGCTGTTTGCTTATTTTGCCGGTAATATCAAGGTAGCCGGTTACCTGCAAATTCCCTATGTCCCCGGCGCCGGAGAGTTGTCGGTGTTCTGCGGGGCCTTTATGGGCGCGGCGCTGGGCTTTTTATGGTTTAACGCCTATCCGGCGGAAATATTCATGGGAGATGTCGGGTCGCTTTCGATGGGAGGAGCGCTGGGAACAGTGGCCGTGATTACCAAACAGGAAATTCTGCTGGCGATTGTCGGGGGTGTTTTTGTCATGGAAACCTTTTCCGTCATTTTCCAGGTTGGCTATTTCAAACTGACGGGCGGCAAAAGGATTTTCCGGATGGCGCCGATTCATCATCATTTTGAACTCAAGGGCTGGGCGGAACCAAAAGTGATCGTCCGGTTCTGGATTATATCGATACTGCTGGCCCTTGTGGCGATCAGTACCTTGAAGTTGCGTTAGGGAAGCTATGGAATTCAAAGGAAAGAAAATAGTCGTCATCGGCATGGGGAAAACGGGCATCGCCACAGCATCGTTTCTGGGTGCCCGTGGTGCAGACGTTGTCGCAGTTGATGAAAAACCTTTCAGCCAGTGGGGTAAAGGTTTTGAACCACTAACCGGACAGCCCTGGCTTAAAGTGGGCGACTACGACGTAACGGTTCTTGATAGTGTCGATATGGTGGTGCCTTCACCCGGGATTCCGCCCGGCAATGATATTTTGTCAGCCGCACAGAAAAAAGGGATCCCGATCATCAGTGAACTCGAGCTGGCATACCGTTTTATCCGGGTGCCGATTGTTGCCGTAACAGGCACCAATGGGAAAACCACTACAACTACGCTTCTGGGCAAGATCCTGGCCTATGCGGGGAAAAAAATATTTATTGGCGGGAATATTGGCATTCCGTTGATTGACTATGCCGGTTTCCCGCAGACCGATGATTTCATCGTGGCCGAGATCAGCAGCTTCCAGCTGCAGTGGACCAGTACCTTCCGGCCGCACGCCGCCGTGCTGCTCAATATTACATGCGATCATGTCAATTATCACGGATCATTTGAAGCATACCGGCAAGTCAAGGCAGGCATATTTAAGAATCAGCACGAGGCGGATCTGGCGATTCTCAATGCCGAGGATGATGCACAGGAGGGACTGGCTGCATCGGTTCGATCGCAGGTTGTTTTGTTCAGTTCGAAGCGGAGTCTGAAATCCGGAATTTTTATGCAGGATGAAACAATTGTTTATTTAAAGCCGGACGGAACGGAAGAGCATTATCCTTTGGGCATGATTTCGCTTCCCGGTTTGCATAATGTGGAAAATGTAATGGCGACGGTGGTGGCGGCGCGCTTCTGCGGCTGTTCCCCCGAAAGCATTGTCAAGGCTGTATCAAGTTTCCATGGATTGCCCCATCGCATTGAATTTGCCGGAGAAAAAGGCGAAGTCAAATTTTACGATGATTCCAAGGGAACCAATGTCGATGCCGTTCTCCGCGCGCTTCAGACTTTCTCCTTACCGGTGATTCTGCTTCTGGGCGGAAGGGATAAAGACGGAAATTTTGAAGCGCTGAAGCCGCTGCTTGGCGAAAAAACAAAACAGGTCATCCTGTTTGGCGAGGCGCGTGAACGCATAGAATCGCAGATCAGCGGGTGCGTGCCCATCAGCAAGGAAGCGACATTGAAAGCGGCCATTCAAAGCGCTTATCGAGTTGCGCAGCCCGGAGACATCGTGCTGTTATCGCCTGGATGCGCAAGTTTTGACGAATTTGCCAATTATAAGGAACGAGGGAACTTCTTTAAGGAAGAGGTTAAGAATTTATAAATGGAATCGGCTGTTAAAAAAGAAACCAATACTCCGGACGTCATCCTGCTTTTGGTCACCTTAATCCTAGTGACGGTGGGTACCGCGATGATTTATTCTTCAAGCTCTATTCTGGCCCTGGAGAAGTTCAATGATGGTCAATTCTTTCTCAAAAAACACCTGATTTTTGTTCTGGCCGGTCTGATCATGATGATTGTGATGACTAAAATTCCTTACGAACAGTTAAAGAAGGTGGCTTATCCCGGAGTTGTCATCTCCGTTGTTTTATTGCTCGCGCTTTTCATTCCCCATGTCGGAATTCGACGAGGGGGCGCAACCCGCTGGATCAATATGGGGATGTTTTCTTTTCAGGTGACCGAACTGGTGAAAGTGGCCATGGTCATTTTCCTGGCCCATCTCCTGACACGCAAAGTGCATCATCTCAAAAAATTCAGCCGGGGCGTCGTTGTCCCCCTTTCGGTGTCTGCCGTCATTATGGGATTGATCATTCTGCAGCCGGATTTCGGGACGGTTGTCATCATTGCATCGATTCTTCTTCTGATGCTGTCTTTGGCCGGTTCGCGGATTACCCACCTGATGTTTCTCGGCGCAGCTTTCATCCCGATGGGCATCTGGTTGATCATGACCAAGGGGTACCGGATGGCGCGTCTTACGGCGTTTCTGGATCCCTGGAAAGATGCGGACAATACCGGTTTCCAGCTGATCCAGTCCCTGATTTCTTTCGGCTCGGGCGGCGTGATTGGCACGGGCATCGGTGACGGCATGCAGAAATTGTTTTATCTGCCGGAACCGCACACGGATTTTATTCTGGCGGTCATCGCTGAGGAAAGCGGTTTTATCGGAGTAACGATCGTCATCGTCATGTTTATTTTCTTCCTGCTGCGAGGCTTCATGATCGCCTTTCGCGCGCCGGACCTGTTCGGGACTTTACTGGCTGCTGGATTGACGATGCTGATCACCATGCAGGCGTTTATCAATATTGCGGGCGTAATGGGGCTAATCCCTTTAAAGGGGCTGGCCCTGCCTTTTTTAAGTTACGGCGGTACGTCGTTTGTCATGAGCATGCTGATTGTGGGAATCCTGCTGAATAT
>JAGFXG010000093.1 GCA_017860985.1 Deltaproteobacteria bacterium | reverse complement strand
GCTTACACCGCCGCATCATACGCTAAATGGTTTTCACAATATTTATGATAATCCGGAACGCGGATTCGCGGATTTTCTGCATTGGAAGCTGGGACACGTCCCTAATGAAGAAGCAGCCATTCCTCATGATCGCATGATACCCTATGCTGCGGATATTGTTGCACCGGATTACCAACTCATAGATCACCCCGATCCCGCTAAAATACAGATTACCTGGGTAGGTCAATCGACGTTTTTAATCCAGGTTGAGGGGATCAATATCTTAACGGATCCCATTTTCAACAACAGATCAACGCCTCTGGGCGTTGGTTTCAAACGTCGCAGTACACCGGGAATACCCTTTGATCGCCTGCCGCCGATTCATGCTGTACTCATCAGTCACAATCACTATGATCATCTCGACAGATACACGATCAAAAAGTTGGGAAACTCGCCAAAATATTTTATTCCGCTGAAGCTTGGACAGTGGTTTAGCAGTCGTAAGGTTACGAACTACGAGGAGATGGATTGGTGGGATACATCAATGTTCAAAGGCATCCGCATTGTGTCCGTGCCGGCCCAGCATTTTTCCAGGCGAGCCATCTTCGACGGCAATAAAACGCTCTGGGTGGGATGGGTACTGGAAACAAAACACGGAAAGGTATTCTTTGCCGGTGATACGGGCTACGCATCCCATTTCAAGGCAGTCAGGGAAAAGCTGGGACCGATGCGCCTGGCACTCTTGCCCATCGGGTCCTATCGGCCCCGCTGGTACATGAAGACCATCCACATGGATCCACCGGATGCCATATCCGCTCACAAGGATCTGCAGGCTCAGCAATCCATTGCCATGCATTGGGGAACCTTTTATATAGCTGACGAACCGCTTGGTGAACCGCCGCTTTATTTGAAAAAAGCCATGAAAGAGGCGTCCATGGCGGAAGATTCCTTCCCGATAATTAAATTTGGTGAGACGCTGGTTTTTGAATAAAAAGCCTGTTCACCAATCAGCCACCTCGCGGCACGCTGTCGAGAATTATTAACACTTCAATAATAGCAATGACATTTGATCAGGTATTATCGTCACCCCGGCGAATACCCTGATAACCTGAAGGTCACGCGAGGGCACGAGTGCCGGGTTCCAGTTCAATAAGTCTGGATTCCCGCTTTCGCGAGGGATGACCTGCATTGATGCTATTGTGAGACCATTAATAACACTCATCCCGCGTGATCGGGACTCAAGATATCCCTCCATATATTGAGGTTCCACCGTATACTGAGGCCGGGGTGAATCATTTTATGCCTTGGGTCTATTCCTGCCTGTCTATATAACAACCCGTTATTAAATCATTAATCCACTATTCCAGATGTTTTTCGACTGATGGCAGACTATATGCAGTTACATTAGTGTGATCATTCTTTTATGAGAATGAAAACCATTTAAGGGAAATGGATGGGAATAAAACAGATATCCAACAAACAACGAAATAAATGGAGGACATTGTCATGGGTACAACAGAAATTATCATTCTCGTAGTTGTGTTATTCTTATTGTTCGGCGGCGGTGGTTTCTGGTGGAGTCGACGCGGGTAGATCTCACCTTTAACGTTTTGAAGCCTGAGAGGTTTGTCATGAAATGGACATGGGTTTACCTCATTGGTTATTTTATCCTGATCAGTGGACTTCTCGCTGGCATAGGCGTGCCATTGGTCTTGATTGCCGTTGTGACAACCATTGGGATAAGCGTCATGTTCATAGTCACCAGCAGCGGCTGCAAAGGGAGTCTCCACATCGACCAAAAGTGAATTAATAGCCACCTCGCAGCAAGCTGCCGAGAATTAACACTCGTCCTGCGTGAGCGGGATAAACATATCAGCTCAGACAGAGCTAAGAAAGGAGACCGTATGCCATGAATATTTCTATATCGCCACAACCGGTTGTTTCTCTAATAGCGGGAATATTGATTTTCGTTTTCCCGAAACTATTGAATTATATCGTCGCTATCTATCTCATTATCATTGGCATTCTCGGATTGATCCGCTGAAAATGCTGGTGATTGTTCCATGTCCGGGATATTATCCTTCCAAAACGGCCGGGCAGTCTAATCAAAATAAAGAGGCATGTTCTGCCCGATTGACACTGACTACTTTATCGTTTTTATGAGGAAAACATGAAGAACATAACGATCGCTGCATTTGTAATCCTGTTGCTCTTTTTTGGAATGGTGAGCGCACAGGACAACATAGAAAAAAAGAAAATCGAATTTTTGATATCCTCCGTGGAGAATTTAAAAGGTGCAAAATTTATCAGAAACGGCTCAGAGTATAGCGGGCAGGAAGCCGCAAAACATTTACGAATGAAACTTCAGCGAGCAGGTGCTCATATTCAAACCGCTGATGATTTTATAAGGCTGTGCGCTTCAAAATCTTATAATTCGGGCAAACCATATCTAATCAGATTATCTAATGGGAAGACCATTAAAGCAGAAGAATATTTTCGTGAAAAATTAAAAGAATATAAAATTACAGAAAGAAAGGAAAATTAATCATGACATTACAGGAAAGATCAGTGGGGCATTTATTCTTTGGATTGTTGATCGGCAGTGCTATAGGCGCATTGGCCGGTATTCTCTTCGCGCCGAAATCAGGGAAAGAATTGCGATCTGAGTTCAAGGAGAAAGGCAGTGCGATTTTAAAGGATACAAAGGACATTTACGCAGATGCCAGCATGAAAACAAAAGAGATTGTTGAGGAAGCCAGGCACCAAGCGATGGAGTTAAAGAAGGACGCTGATCGACATCTCTCGGAGGCACGCCAGAAGACAAAAGAAATTTTGGCCCATGGTGAAAGAAAACAGGCCGAAGCCGGTGTTACAGATAGATAAGGCACAAAGAAAAATTAGTTTTCAGCAGGCAGGAGATGATCATCAATCCGCTGATCGCGATACTATTGGCCATGAGTGTGGCTATCAGCGGAATCTCCTGTCAGCTGCGTGGATATTACGTCGTATCCACTCAATAGCAGGCGGGTTCAGCTGGCGTAATGGTATCATTCGCCTTCTGATTTGCACGACCGTCTTTTTCACCGCACTTGTTGCGCTTGGATTATATCGCATCTATTTTGACCGAACCAACCTGCCTCCCATAGAACCATTGGCCCGCTTTGAGTTTGCAACCATCGGCCACGTTTACGATGTCCATGGCCAGCCGCTCATTGAGTTGGCCAGAGAGTACCGTCGCAATATCAGTTATCAGGACATCCCGCCCGTTGTTCGCGATGCGATCCTAGCCGCCGAAGACAAAAATTTCTTCATTCATAACGGCGTTGATTATTCCGTCTTTCCTCGCGTCCTCAGCAAAATCAGATTTAAAACTCTGAAATCAAGACTTACAACGTTGGGCCGGGAAGATGAGGGAAACAGTGAGGCGATCTTCCCGCACGGCGGATCAACCATCACCCAACAGCTTGTGCGGTATCATTTCCTCAAAGAGCTGACGAGTTTCCAGGATATGACGGTACGGGAAAACAGTGATCAGCTTCAGCAAGGCGTGCTCTTGCCCCGAATATTGTCTTACCTTATCGGTTCACATAGCGTCAACATGCTTGTTCGGAAACTGGAGGAGATTCGGCTGTCCATATGGATTGAAGACAAGATGAAAGAAAGCTTCGGTTCAAAGCGCCGCGCTAAGGAAGAAATACTGGCCCGATACGCCAGTCTGATCTACATGGGAAACGGTCAGTACGGATTTGCGGCGGCGGCGGAATATTATTTTGACCGCCCTCTTGCCACTTTCACTGCGGATGATGCAGACCTGGCAGCCCTGCTTGCTTCAATCGCCAAGTCTCCCAGCCACTACGCACCCGATGCGAAAAACACTGAAAGAGTTCTGCGCCGGAGAAATCAAAGCCTGGCGCTTATGGCGGCCAACGGGTTCATTTCTCAAGACAAGGTTAGGGACGCCCAGCAGCGCCCGATTCAGTTAGTCATGCCGCGCAAGAACAAGGCGACTCTGGGACCTGCGGTCGTTGGAAATGTTCTGCAGGAACTCAAAGACCGCCATGCCGACCTCAGTTTTGAAGACCTTATGCAGGGTCGCATCCAGATTTACTCGACAGTGGATGCCCGGATACAGCAAATTGTGGATGATGCCCTGGAGCACGGCCTTGCGCTTTACGAGAAAAGGCACCCTGCTGCCAAAGGGCTGATCCAGGGTTCTGTTGTTGTACTGAGGAACCGCGATGCCAGCATCCTTGCCGAGACGGGCGGCCGTCAACTCTACCAGGACCGCTCCAGTTTATTCAGCGACTTCAACCGTGTCACAGGTTCTCTGCGGCAACCGGGCTCCGCGATGAAACCCATCGTTTACCTTGCTGCTTTTCAGCAGGGGAAATTTAATCTGGATACACTGGTTCCCGATAAACCGATCAGCGTTCCCGATGGCGGGAACCAGAAGACGAAATGGATTTCAAATTACGATGGTCAATTCAAAGGCCTGATCCCGCTTCGGGAAGCCCTGGCGCAATCCAGAAACGCCGTGGCGATTTGGATTACCGAACGGATTGGGATAAACAGCGTCACGTGGACGGCACAGACTCTAGGGATCCAGACACCTCTGCATCCATACGCCACAACGGCGCTGGGGGCGTCCGAAGTGAATTTGATGGAGTTGGCCAATGCTTACCGAACAATCGCGTCGGGCATTTCTTCAAAACCATATGTGATCCGAAAGATCGTCCGCAATTCGGGGGAGGTGGTGGTCGATAACGAACACAGCGGGCCTCCGGTCTCAGTAAGCCTTGATGCGCTGGCGCTCATTCAGGAAGGATTGCGCGGTATTGTGCGCATGCCCACCGGCACGGCTCATGCTCTGGACACACGGTCTTTCCCGATCCCCGTTATGGGAAAGACCGGAACAACCAATGATTTTCGGGATGCTCTTTTCGTGGGCTCCACTTACGGCCCTGAAGGAATCACGATCGCTGTGCGTATCGGATTTGATGACAACCGCTCGCTTGGACGCAAAGAAACCGGCGGCAGGGTTGCGCTTCCGGTGTTCAAAAATATCATGCTCAGTGTTTACAGCAAAATGCTGGCTGGACCTGTGCCTGCGTTTCCGGATCGGATGGAACAAAGCATAAACAAGTACCTGAAAGGTGATCGTGTTGAAGACGTGTCAACACCGGAGATAGATATCCCTCAAAATATTGAGGCTCCGCTAAATACTGAGGCCAAACGAATCATTCCATACTCTGTTGCCGATGTCCGCTTTTAATCTAACATCAAGTTATTAATAGATTAATCCGATTATCTGATGCTCGCTCAGCGATTGGCAGGCTCCTTGCTATTACCTTATTATGAACATGTTAATTATATATCATCCGATAAGGAGGTAATGATTTATGGTCCTTGTCATCATAAGAATGAAGGTTCTTCCCGGAAAGCGCAAGGAGCTTTTACAGACATTTTCTTCACTGATCGTTTCCATAAGAACGGATAAGGGATGCAAGCGCTGCAATGTTTGTCAGAGCATGGAGGATGAAAATGAAATTCTTCTGATCGAGGAATGGGGGGACCAGGAGAATCTTAAAATCCATCTCAAGTCAGGGCGTTTCAGAGTGATACTGGGTTCGACGAACCTTCTTCAGGAACCCTTTACGATGATGTTTCACAAGGCGTTCCAATTGGATGAAGCGGTGGAAATGTAATGGACAGAATGTTTTTTTCGAAGTGTCTTATCGAAATGGACAAACGAAATTTTTTTTCAGAAAGAGAAAGGAGTTTCATATGTTGTGGACAATTGCTGTTGTGCTGTTAATTTTATGGGCGTTGGGGTTGGT
>JAGFXG010000092.1 GCA_017860985.1 Deltaproteobacteria bacterium | reverse complement strand
CATTCAAAGGATAACGCGGCGGCAAGGAGGAGGCTCCGCAGGCGTATTATTGATACGTTGAGGAAGCCGACGACGATGCCAACAAAGTTAGCCAAAGAAAGCGACTTGGTATTAATACATTTGCTTGATCGTGTATCCCTTCTCACGGAAAAGCTTCAGACAGGCGTCCACGGCTTCAGGATCGTAGATCACACCCCTGTTCTTCGTGATCTCGTCCATTGCGGCATCAAGGCTCAAGGCCGGCCGGTAAGGCCGGTGCGTGGCCATGGCTTCCACAACATCGGCCACTGCCAGGATCCGGGACTCCAGCAGCAGCTTGTCCCCGGTCAGACCGTTGGGATAACCGGAACCGTTGATCCGTTCATGATGCTCCAGGATCATTCTCGCAATGGGCCAGGGAAATTCAATGTCCTTTACAATTTCATAACCGGATTTCGCATGCGTCTTGATCAGGCCGAATTCCATGTCTGTCAATTTCCTCGGCATGTTCAGAATGTCTGAAGGGACGGAAACTTTCCCGATGTCATGGATGATGCCGGCCATCCGCAGGCCTTCGATCAGCTCCGGGGAAAGTCCCATCTCCTGTGCGATGGTGGCGGCAAGATCGGCCACGCGGCGCTGATGTCCGGCTGTGTAAGGGTCTTTCGATTCAACCAACGAAGCAATCGCCTGAACGGTACCCACCAGGGCTTTCCTCAGTTGTTCAACGCTGTTTTTCCGATCCGTGATGTCTGTAAGCAGACCCTCGAAATACAGGATTTTTCCCTTCTCATCACGAACAGCCCGCATGGTCCGGGAAACCCAGATTATACATCCGTCTTTTCTTTTCCACTGCACTTCAGCGTCTTTCACGTAACCGTCGCGATCCAGGATTTCCAGGGTTTTGCCGCGTTCTTCCGGATGGACATGAAGTTGACGGGGAATATCCGTAACACCTTCGATTAGTTCCCCGGGCGAATCGTATCCAAGTATCCGTGCCATGGCCCGATTGGCTAATACGAATCTCCCCTCAGGAGTTGTCCGGTAAATCCCTTCCTGCGCATTGTCAAAGATGCTCCGGTAGTTCTCCTCCATGCGTTTGCGCTCAGTGGTGTCGAGGGAAACACTGGCAAAATAACGGGGTGCACCGCTGACAGGATTAATGATGGTGTAGGTCATTGCATAAACGTCCATCAATTTTCCTGTTTTCAGGTTACGGTACTGCAGATCACCCTCCCATGTTCCTCCTTTTTCCAGAGCGGGCAACACCTCCGTCCTGACCATCGGCTGATATTCTTCGGAAATAATATCCATGATATTATTTCCGGCCACGCGGCCCGTTTCGATGCCCAGCAACCTGCAGCCTGTTTCGTTGAGAAAAACCATATTTCCCTCAGGATCTGTCAGACTGACCACCTCGCTGCTGTGTTTGACGATGGATGCCATTTTCTGCATCTCTTCTTCGGCTTCCTTGCGTTCGGTAATATCCCTGGAAACGACCAGTATGCCGTCCGGCTTACAATCCCTGTCGCGCAAAAAGGAAAGGCTGACTTCCATCCAGACAATCGAACCATCCTTTCTGTATTGTTCCAGCTCCAGCATGCGAATGATGTTTGAATCATTCGAACCGGCAGCCTCGCGTTCCATCGCATTTTCAAACACCGTCTGAACGAGACCCAGGGACTCGGGCGTCAAAACCTGATCAAGGGTCTGGTACATGGCCTCTTCAACGGTGAATCCGCGCAGCCTCGTGACAGCCGGGCTGACATAGGTAAAGCGCATATTCATATCAAGGATCATGATCAGGTCGGCCGTGTTTTCCGCAATCAAACGGTATTTCTTTTCGCTCTCGCGCAAAGCCGCCTCCGTCTGCCTGCGGTCTGATTCAGATTGTTCAATTTCCTTGATTCTCTGTTTTAACAGGGAATTCTCTTGAAGGATTTCCTGATATTTTCTGGTTGAATCCGGCATCTGATGCACCATGGTTGTTGAACGTGCTACCCTGGAAAACGAAAGGGTTGGATTAAGTGGGTAACATATCAAATTTTGTAAAAAATTAGTGGGTTCCCATGGAAATGTCAAGAGGAATATAGCCGGCGGATTACCTCAAATAAAGTGTTGCTCAAAATGGATAATAAAGGAAATCAAGTGTCTTGTAAAATTCTTCAATGTATTCTAGGCTACCGTATATAAAGGATAGGTTGATGTCGTATTCTCTGTCATTTGAAAACAGATTTCAGACATCTTGAAAAACGGGGAATATTGATGTAGGGTTTTTCACCAAAACAAAAAATCACAAATACACCAACGAAAGGAATCAACATGAAACATTTTTATTCAGTTATTATTTTGCCGGTGCTGGTTGCACTTACGCTTGCAGGCTGCGCGATGAACTCATTTGCTCCCGCGACATCTTCAAAGGCGGGATCTCCAAATGCAGAATCAGCGGCTGGAAAGGCGATAATACCGGACAGCAAGGAATGGGAACCTCTCGGTAAAACCCGCACGGGTGATTGCTACTATAAAGTAAAAAGAACCGATGATGCATCCAATATCGTAACCGTCTCAACCTATAAAATCGTCACTGACGATTACAGGAAAAACACCATCGAAAAATTAAACAAACTTCATCCGGATCTATCCAAAAATTATGAAAACTTTGACCACAATATCAGAGTTGATGAAATCGATTGCAAGAATAAACGATACAGAATGAAAGAGATTGTGGATTATGACAATCAGGGACAGGTCCTGCGGGTCAATCCCCATCACGATCAGGAATGGCAGCATATTCCAATCCTCACCGGACTGGACAAGCTGCGCCAGAAACTTTGTGAACCCGAGGTCAAACCGGCTGAACCAAAGAAGCCGTCTTTGCTGAAAAAACTTTTTAAAAAGAAGAAGTAAATGAAACTGTCATCCCGTTATCTTGCCTGCCGGATGATAACGGGATGACAGGCTAATGTAACTTTCTAAACTCTTTCATTGCCTTTTCAAGTTCACCCAGGAGGAAGTAGCCGCAACGGTTACTTCCTCTTTTTTATGTCTTCAAAATTTCTTGACATCACTTTAGAAGTCATTTATCTTGTATGCTAAATAATATTGACGGTGCTTCCATGATCAGTTACCAGGACGTCATCCTGTTTATACTCAGCAAAGCCAATCAAAAAGTGTACGCGACTTTTAAATCCAAAATGCAGCCTTATGGCCTGACCCCCATACAGGGCCTGGTTCTGCACGCTCTTTATGAAGAGGAGGGGCTATCCGCTGGAGAACTGGGAAAGCGCTTGAATTTGGACAGCGCCACCCTTTCAGGCGTCCTGGACCGTATGGCGGAAAACGGCTGGCTGGTCAAGAACGTAAAAGAGGATCGGCGCGTGCTGAACATTCAATTAACAGACAAAGCACATCAATGCCGTGATAATTTCATAAATAAGACCGAAGATTTGAACCAGGAAATTCTTTCATTGTTCAGCATGGAAGAAAGGTTGCTGCTCATCCGGATGTTGAAAGATCTTCGGAAATAAAATGCAGTTTAATGTTTAGCATGCAAGATAAAATCACTGGGAAGGGAGGTCATCCATGTCAGGCAGGCCAGGAAGAATAAAAAGCAACAGAAAAATCCGTTATCCGACTACGGATTATGAAAAAATATTTCATCCCCGGACTCTCGCCATTGTTGGCGTTTCCGCCGAAGAAAGCGGTGTCGGCTTCGGCACCGGTATGCTGAAATCCATTATGGCCATGGGATTTGAAGGGAAAATATATCCCGTCAACCCCAAAGGCGGCAATATTTCCGGCATGGAAATCTTCAAACGGGTGGAAGACATTCCAGAAAAAATCGACTTTGCTGTAATTGCCGTAACGGCCCGACATGTTCCGGACGCGCTGGAAGCCTGCCGTAAAAAGGGAGCGGTCGGAGCGGAAATCCTGTCTTCGGGTTTCGGCGAAATAGGAACCGAAGAAGGCAAGGCGCTGGAAAAGCAGCTGCAGCAAACGGCCGCCAGAGGAATCCGGGTGATCGGTCCCAATTGTTTCGGCATCTATTGTCCGGCAAGCGGACTGACTATGCTCCCAGGTCCGGATCTGTCGCGTATCAGCGGACCGGTGGCCTTTCTTGCACAGAGCGGCGGCATGGCAATCGATCTCGCGCACGCGGGAAACTACCTGGGCATCCGTTTCAGCAAGATGGTGAGCTTCGGCAACGGAGCTGATCTGCGTGAGTCGGAACTGCTGCACTATCTGGCCGACGATCCGGAAACGCAGGTCATATCGATGTACATCGAAGGCATTAAGGACGGCGAAGCTTTCTTCCTCGCTATCAAAGAAGCGGCCTCTAAAAAACCGGTGATTGTTTTCAAGGGAGGGCTTTCCATCGCCGGACAAAGGAGCGTTGCCAGCCATACCGCCTCCATGGGGGGAAGCCGCGTCATCTGGCAGTCCATCCTGAAACAGGCGGGAGCCGTACAGGTTCATGACTCTGAAGAACTGGCTCAGGCCAATCTGGCCTTTTCGCTTCTTCCGAAAAGATCATTCAATAGCATTTCCATTATCGGTGGCGGCGGAGCGATCGGCGTCACTGCCTGCGATACCGCTGAGCAATACGGTATCGATGTGCCGCCGCTTCCCGCCAGGCTCCAGGACCGAATCGGGAACTATCTTCCCAAACCGGGATCGAGCGCCATCAACCCTGTTGATGTGGCCAATCCATATGTTTCACCGCAGAACCTGAAGGAAGTTCTGCTCACCGCCGCGGAAGATCAACGGATAGAATTACAAATCCTCGACTCGCTTCTCTATCACTACAAACCGCTGGCCAAAATGTTTGGTAAACCGATCACCGAGATAACCCCCTATAAGGAACTGGCCCGCGCCGTCCGGGATGTTGTTGATCAAACGGGCAAACCCGCTATCGCGGTCCTCCCCAACCCGAGAAGGGGATCGGATGATATGGACATCATGGAACTTGTCGCTCTGACCAGGCAGGAATACGTTCATCTGGGAATTCCTGTTTTTGATGAACTGCACGACGCCATCCGGGCAATCGATCACATCAACACCTATTATGGAGGAAGGAAATAATGAAAAACGATAAAGCAATGCGCATCATTGAAAAGGCCTTACGTCAGGGACGTAAAACTCTGTCAGAATACGAGTCCAAACAGGTTCTGGCCGCTTATGACATACCGGTCACCAGAGAAATTCTGGTCAAGGATAAAACCAGTCTGGACAAAGCCATCAATAAAATCGGTTTCCCTCTGGTCATGAAAGGCTGCTCCGCCGATATCGCGCATAAAACGGAAAAGGGATTGATTCACGTCGACATCCGGACAGCGACAGAAGCAAAAAAAGCTTTCCGTGAAATCATGAACGGGATGGAAGGCTTTGAGGGCGGCGTCTTAATACAGGAAATGATCAAAGGACGGCGTGAGCTGGTGATGGGATTGACGCGTGATCCTCAGTTCGGCCCCTGCGTGATGTTCGGTCTGGGCGGTATTTTTACGGAAATATTGCGCGACATCTCTTTCCGTCACGCGCCGCTGGAAGTGCGGGACGCACGGGAGATGATGCAGGAGATCCGAGGGCACAAAATACTCAATGCAGTAAGAGGCATGGAGGAAGCTGACAAAAAGCGTCTGACCGACATGCTGATCAACATTGGCCGCGTCGGTGTGGACATCCCGGAAGTTTCAGAAATAGATCTCAACCCCGTGATTCTTTCCGGATCAAAGCCGGTTGTAGTGGATGCGCTGGTGATCTTAAAACAGCCCTCTGCTGAATAAAAACAAAAATCCCCCTCAGTTCATTGGATCCTGAGGGGGATCAATATCTTTCCAGATCATGTTTTT
>JAGFXG010000091.1 GCA_017860985.1 Deltaproteobacteria bacterium | reverse complement strand
TGTGATGACAAAAAAATGACATTAAGAAACGAGCAGAAATACCGAAGCTGGGTGGAAGTGGACCTCGACAATTTTACCGCCAATCTCCGGGAAATTAAACGATTGATCGGCGGCACAGCCGATTTCATGCAGACCGTCAAGGCCGACGCATACGGTCACGGGGCAATTGAAATTTCCCACGCCGCTCTGCGCGAAGGCGCGCGGATGCTCGGCGTAGCAAACGCCGATGAAGGCATTCAGCTTCGAATCAGCGGCGTTGAAGCACCCATTGTCATCCTGGGCCCTTCCACCCTCTCTGAAATTCCCGATGTAATAAAATACAACCTCACGCCATCCGTTTCTGACAGGGCATTTGTCCGAGCCCTCGAGGATCAGCTCGAAAGATCCTCTCGAACCTTGCCCGTCCACGTCGAAGTCGATACAGGCATGGGACGCGGCGGAACCATGCACTCCGAGGCCATTGATTTGATCAGGCACATCAAGACCATGCGTCATCTTACACTGGAAGGCATTTTCAGTCATTTCGCTTCCAGCGAAACCGTGACGGCATACAACGATCAGCAGTGGCTGTTGTTTTCCGGACTGCTGGCCGAGCTGCAGCAGATTGGCATCAGCATCCCCTTAACACATATGGATAACAGCGGCGCCATTCTGAATTACCCGGAACTGAAACTGCAGATGGCGCGTCCGGGAATCACGACTTACGGCATCTACCCTTCAAGCGAAACACAGAGCAAGGCCGTCCTGAAACCGGTGATGTCCTTTAAAACCACGATCGTTCTCATCAAAGAATTCCCCAAGGGATACGGCATCGGATATAACAGAACCTATGTTACCGGAAATAGAACACGTGTGGCGACCATACCGGTGGGTTACGGCGACGGATATCCATTTATCCTTTCCAACCATGGCGAAGCCCTGATTCGAGGCCGTCGCGCACCGATCATCGGCCGGGTATCCATGGATATGTGCACGTTGGATGTCACACATGTTCCGGACTGCAACGTGGGAGACGAAGTAGTTCTGCTGGGCAGACAGCAGAACGAATACATCAGCGCCAATGAAATTGCCGCCAAGGCGCAAACGATCAGTTATGAGGTGCTGTGTGCGCTGGGTAAACGAGCACCGCGCGTTTTTTTGCAAAAAGGGAAAACCGATGCGGTGGAACCGAGACTCAGGAGGATCTTTGTTCCAGACGAAGAAAAATCCATCGCACGAATTGACAGCATCATCCGTCACTGCTTTCAAACCCGCACACGCAATGAGGAACTCGGCGACGCCATCTACTATGAAATGTTTGAAACCCTGTTCGGCAAAGAAGACCGGCAGCTCGAACTGCGCTCCTGCTTCCGCTACGACATTGCAATCTCCCATCTTCCGGAAACCGCTGAACCCAGACGGCGCTCGGACGCTTATTTTCAACTGAAAACCCATGTGGAATACAAAAAAACCATCCGCAGCGATATATTCATGATCGGCTGCGCATCTGACCAGCATCAGCTGGATGCCCTGATTGAAGATGAGCATTGTGAATATCGATGGATACTCGGCGGCGATGATCTGGTGATTGAACGCGATTTCACCGTGGAGAAAATGCGTATCGACGGTGAGGATATTCCGATCATTGAAGCCAAAAAGACCGGACGGGGCTATGAAGTCTGGTGCGGCAGCGACACGCTCAAACCGAAGATTAATCAGGAAGTTAAAATCGAAATCGAGATTCTCACAAAAAAAGCAAAGCGCAACAGGACGTTCCCCGTTTACCTCTTGTATCCGACGCGCGGTCTGGAAATCAACTTCTGCTACGAAAACGCCAATCTAAAAAACGTCCGGGCGGAAAGCTTCTTTGCCGGTCGGCATCCCCGGGCGGCCATATCCGCGAGCCGCGGCAAATCAATCAACATTAGCATTTCCCACGAAGAATGGGTATTTCCGACAAGCGGCGTGATTTTCATTTGGGATGTGTAGGGAAACGAACCGGAGGAAAAACGGTGGCACAGGAAGGCATGACAAAAAGCCGGCTTATTGAGGAACTTCAGCAGGCCCGCAGGGAAATCAGGAGCCTTCGTTCGCAGGCCCGCAAGTACAAACGGATTGAGGAGAAACTGACCCATTCGGAACATTTTTACAGGACCCTGTTTGAGAATTCCGGCACGGCAACCATCGTCATTGAAAAAGACACAACCATCTCCATGATGAACAATGATTTTTCCAATTTCACGGGCTATTCCCGCGACGAAATCATCAACCACACATGGACCATGTACGTGGCCGAGGATGACATCGCCCGCCTGTTATCGTACCACAAGACAAGGCGTGAAGATCCATCTTCCGCGCCCAGAAATTATGAATTCAAGATCAGGAACAAGGATGGTAACCTTCTCCATGTTTTCATGACCATCGCCATGATTCCGGGAACAACACAGAGCATCGCTTCGATGGTGGACATGACGGCCGTTAAAAACCTGGAAAAGGAAGTTCTCGACATATCGGAACGGGAACGTCAAAAAATCGGATATGAGCTTCACGATGATCTCGGTCAGCACCTGATCGGCATCGACGTAATGACCAAAGTCCTGCAGGACAGGCTCACACCGATTTCCGATGAAAACGCGCGTTATGCCGGTGAGATCAACCGTCTTGTCAAGGATGCCATTGACAAGACCCGTCGGCTGGCCCGGGGACTTTGTCCCGTTCATCTCACCTCTCTGGGTCTTGAGGCCTCGCTGGAAGATCTTGCCGCCTCAACATCAGCCATCTTTAACATCAACTGCATCTTCCGCTGCCCCCGGCATATTCCCATCCGCGACAATTCTCTGGCCACCCATCTTTATTATATCGCGAAGGAATCCATTCACAATGCAATCGAGCACGGCAAATCATCTAAAATTGTCATGGAGTTTCTGAATAACAGCGGCACCGTTTCCCTGTCGATTCTCGACAATGGCGGGGGAATCAGGGACACGGCCAAAGCCGTCGGCATCGGCTTGAGAATCATGCAGTATCGTGCCCGCATGATCGGGGCAATACTGCGCATCGAATCGGAACCGGGCGGGGGAACGCTGGTTACCTGCACTTTTAATCCGATGAAGGACTGACATCCATGGCCGCAATTAAAAAACTTCGCACAGGCAAACACAGAATTCTCATTGTCGATGACCACCCTATTTTCAGGCATGGTCTTGCTCAGCTCATCAACCAGGAAGAAGACCTGTACGTCTGCGGCGAAGCGGAAGATTACCATGGTGCCATGAAAGCCGCTGCAGACCTGAAACCGGACATGATCATTGTGGATATCACCCTCAAGGACATGAGTGGCATTGATCTCATCAAAGAGATTCACAAAACCAACAGGGATGTGACCATGCTGGTCATCTCCATGCATGATGAGTCCCTTTACGCCGAACGTGCCTTCCGCGCCGGTGCCAAGGGTTACATCATGAAGCAGGAGGCCTCCGAATCGGTGGTTCAGGCCATCCGCAAAGTCCGGCAGGGCGGCATTTACGCCAGCAAAAAAATGACAGACAATCTACTGTCCCGCTTTGTTGATGGACCCAAAGAATTTGCCGAATCGCCCCTGCAGGCACTGACGGACCGCGAACTCGAGGTTTTTCAGCTCATCGGAGAAGGACTCAGCATAAGCGAAATCGGCATCCGGCTTCACCTCAGCGTCAAGACCATCGGCACCTACCGGGAACGGATCAAGGAAAAACTTCACTTAAAGAACAGCACGGAGCTTCTGCGTTACGCTCTCAACTGGGTTGAGAACGAAAGAATATCCGGAACCTCCTCCTGAACCGCATTTCTTTGTAGGTCATCGACTCACTTTTTTTTCATCCATTCCAGCACAGCCAAAACAGCTTCCTGCGGATTGCGTCCGTCCCTATTATAGCCGATCATGGTTGCCAGAGAAAACTGCAACTTAAGGAGGGCAATATGAAGGGAAAATCTTTGAATGGGAGCCGTTACGGATTTCAACTGACCATTAAAGAACTGCTTAATGGACCGAAGCTGAGCGCACAAGATCAGGAAATCGTTTACCGGGACAGGATTCGCTATACGTATAAAGATCTGTTTGCGCGGATCAACCGGCTCGGAAGCGCCCTTGCCGGCCTTGGCGTCAGAAAGGGTGATACGGTGGCTGTCTTCGACTATGACTCCCATCGCTATTTGGAAAGTTTCTTTGCCATTCCCATGATGGGAGCCGTGCTGTTCACCGTCAACTGGCGGCTTTCTCCGGATCAGATCGAATACACCATGAACCATGCCGAGGCCAGCGTGGTCCTCATCAATACCGATTTTCTGCCACTGCTGGGTTCCATCCGGGACAAACTCAAATCCGTAAAGAAAATCATTCTCCTTTCGGACAGCGACACATTGCCCAAAACGGATTTGACCATCGATGGCGAATACGAAGCGATTCTGGCTGCTGCATCGGAAGATTTTGATTTCCCTGATCTTGATGAAAACACCAAAGCCACCACATTCTATACAACGGGCACAACTGGCCTGCCTAAAGGTGTATACTTCACTCATCGCCAGATTGTGCTTCACGCCATGAGCGTTTGCATTGGCGTCAGCGGTCACGACAGCCCGCTTAGATTCTCTACTTCAGACGTCTATATGCCCATCACACCCATGTTTCATGTCCATGCCTGGGGATTCCCCTTCATTGCCACCATGATGGGCGTCAAACAGGTTTATCCGGGCAAGTATGAACCGGAAATGCTGATTAAGCTCATTGTCAGCGAAAAGGTTACCTACTCCCACTGCGTTCCGACGATCCTCCAGATGCTGGTAGCGAGTCCCGTTGCAAAGAAGATCGACCTGTCGGCCTGGAAGGTGATCATCGGTGGAGCCCGCCTTTCCAAAGGACTGGCCATGGCGGGCATCGACCTGGGCATCCAGATTATGACCGGCTACGGCATGTCGGAGACCTGTCCGGTCATCAGCGTGTCCAATCTGAAGCCATCCATGAAACATTATGACAACGAGCAGAAAAGCGATATTGCCATCAAGACGGGAATGCCTGTCACGCTTGTTGATGTGCGAATCGCCTCCCCCGAGGGCAATTTCCTTCCAAATGACGGTCAGACCACGGGTGAAATTGTTGTTCGCGCCCCCTGGTTCACCGAAGGCTACTACAAGGATCCGGAAAAGACGGAAGAACTCTGGCGCGGCGGCTGGCTCCATACAGGCGATGTGGGCTATATGGATCAGGAAGGATACATTCAGATCACAGACAGGCTCAAGGATGTCATTAAAACCGGCGGTGAATGGGTCTCGTCTCTTGATCTGGAAAATGCCATCAGCCTCCATGGCGCGGTCCAGGAGGCGGCGGCCATCGGCATTCCGGATCCCAAATGGGGAGAAAGGCCCATGATGCTCGTTGTCCTGACCCCTCCGTTCCGCGGTGACGGCATCACACCGGAGGTTCTGAAAAAACACATGAAGGAATGCGCCGACCAGGGAAAGATCCCCCGATATGCCATTCCCGATCAATATATTATTACGGACAATATTCCCAAAACCAGCGTCGGTAAAACTGATAAAAAAATCATACGGACGCTGTATGCCAGTATATAAACTGACCAATCCCTTTTTTGATTGTCTGTAGCCCCGGGTCCATGAGCGGGCCGGTTGAAGGCCCGCTCATCCCCCTTTCACTCCTGTTTTCACAAACGGCAGGATTTCCCAACCGTTCGGATCAAGCCTGGAATTTCATCAATCCCTGTAAATAGTCTTGAGCGTATTGGCCAGTCATGATAATAAAGACGCCAATTCATGGAGGTCCTGCGGAAAATTGAAGATTGCAACATACAACGTCAATTCTATTCGTTCCCGA
>JAGFXG010000090.1 GCA_017860985.1 Deltaproteobacteria bacterium | reverse complement strand
TCCAAAGTCGCAGTAGAAGCCGCCATCGGACAACGCATCTGTTTTCAGGGCGCCACCGCCCGCAACCGGGCGCTGGTTGCCGCTTTCGAACACCGCTTGAATAAGCCTATTTTTGTATCCAAATTCTGCCACCTGACGGGAGCTTTAGGGAGCGCGCTGATCCTGGCGGAAAACGCTGTTCAAAAATCCGCTTTCCGCGGCATTGCCCTCTGTCACGAAAACATACCGGTGGAAAATGAAGTGTGCGAACTGTGCCATAACAACTGTAAGATCAACAAGGTCACCGTTCAGGGAGATACTGTCGCCTTCGGATTTCTGTGCGGGCGGGATTACGATACCAAACACTACGTCGGTTCAACCAAAAAACAATACGACCTGATCAGGGAACGAAGTCTGGTTTTTCCGCTGCCGAAAAAACCCGCTGTTTTCAAAAAGAAAGTGACCATCGGCATCCCCAACGCTCTGTATCTGGCCGAAGAGATGCCTTTATGGAAATATTTCTTTGCCACACTCGGCGTGGAAACCGTCACGTCCGAAAATTTTAAAAATGCCGTCACGTCCGGAAAGAAACTGACCGGCGCCGAATTTTGTGCGCCGGTAAACGCCTTTTTCGGTCATGTGCAGTATCTGGTGGACAAGTGCGATTACATCTTCCTCCCTTTTTATCTGGAAGCCCCCAAACAAAAAGACGAAGATTTCCGCTACTACTGCTATTATACCCAGTTTGCGGCCTCCCTTGCGGCGGGCATGAAAAGCATGCGCCTGAAAAACAAAACCATCATGCCGGTGATCGACCATTACTCCTTCCAGTCACGCATTGAGCTCTTTTCCATCCTGAAATCTATTCTGAACACCGGCTACTGGGAAATTTACAATGCTTACGAAGCGGCTCTGGCCTTTTACAATGAGGGCCGTGCAAATCTTCTCAATGTGTATGAAAGAGAAAAACCCGCGGGCGGTGAAATCAGCGTGGCTCTTCTGGGCAGACCTTACGCCATTATGCAGAAATCAATGAATAAGGGAATTCCGGATATCTTCAGCACGCTCGGCATCAAAAACTTTTATCAGGACATGCTGCCCGCGGAGCAGGAGGATTTATCCGAAATCGAACCGCTGCTCAAGAGAATGCACTGGAATTATGCCGCGCGGATCCTGAAAGCCGCTCTCTATATCGCCCGCACGCCAGGTTTGTATCCGGTTTATGTAACGTCATTCAAATGCAGCCCCGATTCGTTCACGCTGGATTATTTTAAGCGGATTATGGACAAATACGGCAAGCCCTATTTGATTCTCGAACTCGACGAGCACGACTCCAACGTCGGTTATGAAACCCGCATTGAAGCGGCCGTGCGTTCCTTTAACAATCACCATAAACACATAGACCTGCGACTGGTTTCCTCCCGACTGCTGCCGCTCAATTCCGCAAGCACCTCCAGGATCAGGAACAAGACGTTTCTTTTCCCCTGTTTTGACCCCATCAATTCCAAACTCCTGGAAGCGGTGTTTATCCGGGAAGGGGTTGACGCGAGGATGGTGCCGCTCACGGAAAAAGTCATTCAGCGCGGCCTGCGCACCAACAGCGGCCAATGCCTGCCCGTCAATCTAATCGCGCAGAGCTACATGGACCATATTGAAGAAAATCTGCTGGATCCCACCCAGACCGTCGGCTGGATTTTCGACAGCCACGTCGCTTGCAATATCCGGCTTTATCCGCAATTGATCAAAGGCATCATGGAAGCCGCAGGCCACGGCATGGAACAGGTGGAGGTGTATGTCGGCAAAATGTCCCTTGGGGATATCTCCATGCAGGCCTCCATCGAGGCGTACTTCGCGCATATGTTCGGCGGCATGCTGCGTAAGATCGGCTGCAGGATCAGGCCCTATGAAAAAGAAAAAGGAATGACGGATAAAGTAATTGTCCAGTCCGTCAATATTCTCTACAATACGCTTCTCGGAGGCAGGAGCAAGGATGACGATCTCGCGCGTGTCATCAGCCTGTTCAAAAAAATAGAAACGATCCCCGGTCAGCGTCCGAAGGTCGCCGTTTTCGGCGACATGTACGCACGCGATAATGATGTCTTCAATCAGGACCTGATTCACTGCATCGAGGAATACGGCGGTGAAGTCATCACGACACCGTTTAACGAGTTTGTCAAACTCGTCGCCAGCCCTTACATGCGGCGGTGGTTTCTGGAAGGCGAGTTCATGGATGTCCTGGTCACTAAGACACTGATCACCCTGGTCAACCAGCTGGAGAAAAGCTATTATAAAATGTTCAATGAGCTGCTCAACGAACCGGCCATGGATAGCGACATCGACTATAAAATAATTTACGAACACTTTGACGTCACCGTCCAGCATTATGGCGAATCGGCCGACAACCTGCTCAAGATTGCCGCGCTGATGCAGCACTATCCTGACATCTCGCTTTTTGTGCAGACGAATCCGGCCTTCTGCTGCGCCGGCCTGGTCACAGAAGCGATGGCCTCACGCATCGAGGAATACACGGGCGTTCCCGTTGTCACCCTCAACTACGACGGGACCGGGAAAAATATTAATTCCAGGGTTAGTCCGTACATCAAATTCCCGCGCCGGAAAGCGGCAAAGGTTGTCGCCCGGGCCGGAGAAAGATAAACATCTGAGAAGAAGGCTGATAGATCTATGACGTCACGCACAAAACCGGCAAACCTGATCTATGATGTTGATGAAAGCCCGAAAATCGGCGCTCTTGTCCTGCTTGGTTTTCAGCATATTTTTCTGCTTGCGATTGCGTTTGTTTTTCCTGTATTGATCATTGACAGCATTGGCGGCACCGAAAATGATGCCCGGCATCTCATTTCCATGGCCATGCTCGTCACAGGCATTGCAACGATCCTTCAGGGACTGAATAAAGGCCCCGTCGGCTCCGGGTATCTGTGCCCCCTTCTCAACGGCCCTGCCTTTCTCTCCGCTTCCATCATGGCAGGCAAGGCCGGCGGGCTTCCGCTTATTTTCGGCATGACTTTTGTCGCCGGCCTGTTTGAAGCATTCTTCTCCCGCGTAGCCGTCAAAATGCGCGCCTTTTTTCCCGCCGAAGTAACCGGAACCATCGTGACCATGGTAGGCATCGAGGTGATTCCCTTTTCCATGAAAAAATTCGTCGGCATGGACGCGACCCATTTAACCCCTGATCCGACAGAATCAGCCATTGCCCTGGTGACACTAGCGGCCATGATCGGCCTGACGGTCTGGGGAAAAGGGAAAATCCGTCTCTTCTCGGTCCTTATCGGCATGCTTATCGGCTACACACTGTCTTTTTTTCTGGGCATTATCGGACCGGAACAGTTCAGTCACTTCAAAGAATCTGCGTGGTTTTCTTTACCCGCGCCGGGTTCATACGGTCTGTCCTTCAGCACGGCTCTTATTGTTCCCTTCGTGGTGGCAGCCCTCTCTTCCGCCCTGAAAACAATGGGAGATCTCACCACGTGTCAGAAAATAAACGATGCGGCCTGGAAACGCCCCGACATGAAATCCATCAGCAGGGGCATCCTTGCGTGTGCATGCGGTAACCTAATGTCTGGACTGACAGGCGCTCTTGGCCAGTCGCCATCATCCAGCAATATCGGCCTTTCCATTGCTACGGGAGCCACAAGCCGGACCATCGCCTATGCAACGGGATGCATCCTGATTACGCTTGCCTTTATGCCGAAGATTGCGGCAGTTTTCGTCATCATGCCAACGCCGGTCATGGGCGCCAGCCTGATCTTCGCCGTCAGTTTCATGGTGCTTGCCGGCATTCAGATCATGCTCTCGCGAATGATCGACTCCAGAAAAACCTTCGTCATAGGCATGTCCATCATCTTTGGACTGAGCGTGGACCTGATCCCGGGAATCTTTAACGGTCTGCCCGGTGTGATCAAACCGTTCTTCCAGTCTTCCCTCTCCGTGGCTACACTGTGCGCAATCATTCTAAACATGTTCATGAGAATTGGAATCGCTAAAACCGCTTATCTTGCGCTTGTTCCCGGTGTTGACTCATCGGAAAAAATATTTGCCTTCATGCATAAGCAGGGTGGCCTGTGGGGAGCCATGCCCGACGTGATCGACCGCGCCGCCGCCGCCATTAACGAAACATTCGAGGCTGCCGAAGTAAAATCGGCTGCCGAGGGTCCGCTGCAGGTTGCCGTTTCGTTCGACGAATTCAATCTGGATGTTGAAATAACCTACCTGGGGATGCGAATGGTCATTCCGGACGTCAAACCCTCGGAAGAAGAAATCATGGTATCTCCCGAAGGCCTTGCCAAACTTTCACTGTTTCTTATTCATGAAAACGCCGACAGGGTGGAATCGCATGTTAAGAATGGACAATGCCGAATCCTGCTGCACTACAATCACTGAAGTTTCAATTATTTGGCAGACTCCGGCCAGCACTCACTCCATGCGGAAGAGGAAGCACCCTCCGATTTGCACATGGCATTACAGTTTGCAAATTCCGCGGCACAAAGTCTGTTATCCGCCGTATAATTATAACAGGGCTGTTGTTTTTCACCGCAGCAACTGTAGCATTTATTGATTCGTGCCAGACGTTCTTTTTCCGCTGTTACAGACGTCTTATCGTCTTTCGTGCCTGACTTTTCTTTATCTGCCGCCACTTCATTTGCGGATTCTTGAAAGCTCTCCCGTAACTCACATTTCATGCCATCCTGAGGCGAAGAAGTGATGATCGAGTTACCATGACGGTCAATGCACTTATAAATTTCTCCTGCCTGGGCAAAGGTTATAAAAATAAAAAAAGCACTCACAGTAACGAATAAGACCTTCCTCATTTTTTCCTCCTTCTATGAATCAATCAAACTTGTCTAATTCTATCACTTTTTTGACTATTAATATAGTGCAGTTGTCAGAATAATCGTTATTCAATCACAACCCCTGTCACCCACATCAATTCGCATGAGTTGGCTCCGCTGTCTTCACGGGTTAGGGATGAACGCCAGCTCCCACCATCGGAAGCGCTGACATTGATAAGATAGCCCTCGAGTCTGACAATTTCACCTTTGCGCACTTTGAACAGACTTGACCTGATTCCGTCATCCGCTGGGACAAGATGGGTATTGGCTGAATTGCGCACAATAAGAGCAGGATCGATTGGCGGAGCGTCCCTCCAGCTGTAATGATACCAGCGATTGCTTTGGTTGATATTAAGTTGTCCGGTTATGGCATTGTCAGACATCGGCCCCCAGCCCAGGGCAAAATCCAATGGTGAGAGTTCTGCCCAGCGCCCGCTACGGTAGCGCTCTATGGACAGCACCTTCGCGCGAATTTTATAGCGCGCAAGAGGTTGAATTTCAAAGCCCGGCCTTTGCATCGTTGCTGCATCAGTGCTTTCCTGCATGGGCCGCTCTGCCACAGGCCCGATATTGTCAATCCGTTTCTGCTCCAGCTTGCTATGCATGTAATAACCAATGCAAGCAAGCAGCAGCAAAATGATTACGATCATTGATACCGGACGTTTTGCCCTTTTGGCAGATAATTCTGAAGTGCCGCGCCGGTATTTTGACGGAGCGAAGTCTTCCGGCATCAGTTTGGCAAAAATGACACCGCAGTGAGTGCACTCAAGCTTTTCGTCTCCCTGTTTTGTGCCGCATTTCGGACAAATCATCATTCAAACTCCAAACCTTGAAAAAGCTGATATGTTCTGACTAAGGATACAACAATATTAGTTGTTAAGTTCTGCCATAAATTAAGACAAATGAATAGAGCAAGAGAATAACTTGAAATGATAAAAATTTTGGCAGGAGACAGATCAATCTTTTGCGGGAATTTTGTCATACCATTCGGAAATCGTTAGGAAAACCGCCCCAAAACACAGAAAAGGGA
>JAGFXG010000089.1 GCA_017860985.1 Deltaproteobacteria bacterium | reverse complement strand
AAGTCAACGCGGTTGTTTATTTCAGGGTTGTGGATGCCAATGCCGCCGTTGTCAATGTCGAGAATTACCTTTTCGCAACCTCGCAACTCTCTCAGACGACACTCAGGAGCGTTTGCGGTCAGATGGAATTAGACGAAATACTGTCAGAGCGGGAGAAAATAAATCAGCGACTCCAGGAGATTTTGGATCGAAGTACTGAACCCTGGGGGATCAAAGTATCTCATGTTGAAGTCAAACAGATTGACCTGCCCGAGGAAATGAAACGGGCTATTGCCAAGCAGGCGGAAGCGGAAAGGGAAAGAAGAGCAAAAGTTATCAATGCGGAAGGCGAATTCCAGGCGGCGCAGAAGCTGATAGACGCTGCTGCCTTGATGGAAACGCAACCCATGTCTCTGCAACTTCGTTATCTACAGACGTTGAATCAGATCGCCGCTGAAAATAATTCAACGACGATATTTCCGATACCGATTGATTTGTTTAAACCATTCTTAAAATTAGCGGAAAAACAATAAAAAAGGCGGGCTTTTCGCATTCGCCGACAAATAAAATTATGATCAAAGGAGAATTCTATGCCAACTGAAAAGCGAAACATTCTTACCGGCGGACTTATTTTAATTACATTGGGTGTTTTAATCTTTATCAGCAAGACCAGCAGTTACAGTTTTGGTCAGACGTGGCCGATTCTGCTGATTGTCATAGGCATCAGCACGCTGATTTACAGGTTCAAGGCCATTGAGGGCTGGTTTATCGCCACCGTCGGCGTCATCTTTTTGTTTATTGAGTTCTATGGATTTGACCTGTATAAATATTCTCAGTTTATTCTGCCCATCATCCTCGTGCTGCTGGGTGTTTACGTGTTACTGAAGCGCAAGCATTGAAGGAGGGCCGGCTGTAAGAAACAATAGTTACCATGCTCTTTAAACAGAAAAAAGCACTGGTCATCAGTGATTTTGACGGAACCATCTGTCCTGTGGATGTGGGCAGTGAAGTCCTAAGCCGGTTTACCCAAAAAAGCCGGGACGATATTGACCGTGAGTATGTCAAGAACAGTCTCGGGTCGCGCGAGGCGTATCGAAAGATCGCTCCGCTGATGACGGTAAACCAGGATTGTCTGCAGACTTACGTGTTGAAGCGTTCCAGGATCGATCCCTTTTTTGCGAGGTTTTATCGCCTCGCGAAGAAAAAAGGCGTGGATGTGAAGATCGTTTCCGACGGGCTTGATTTTTACATCCGTGCAATTATGGAAAAGAACCGCCTGGGTGAAATCGAGTTTTTTTCCAATGCCGTTGTGTTCGGCCGGAATGGCTCTCTGACATTTGGTTTTCCGCAGGCCAATGAATTATGCGGCCGTTGCGGAACCTGCAAAAATAAAATATTAAACGACTACCGCCTGATGTATGAAAAAATCATCTACATCGGCGACGGTCATTCCGATATCTGTCCTTCAAGATGCGCCGACCTGGTTTTTGCCAAAGATGTGCTTTTGCGGACGTGTGAAGATGAGGGAACAACCCCTTACCGGCCGTTTAGCGACTTTAGGGAGATTTCCGAATATCTGAAAAAGAACTTTTAAAGGCCGGGAGGATTTCAGTCATCTATCCTTCCGACAGGGGATTTTGCCATGAGCATATCAAAAAAAATTAAGGCATCCATTTCACATTCTTCCATGATCCGCAAAATGTTCGAGGAAGGAAACGTCCTGAAAAAAAAGCACGGCGCGGACAACGTCTATGATTTCAGCCTGGGGAATCCCAATGTGGATCATCCGCGGGAGTTCAAGCGGGAGCTGATCAAAGTCGCCGACCAGGAAATCTTCCTCAAGCATGGCTACACGCCCAACGCTGGCTATCCGGAAACACGTCAGGCCGTCGCAAAAAAAATCAGCAGGACGACCGGTGTGAAAATAGGCGCCGATCATGTGGTGATGTCCTGCGGCGCGGGTGGAGCGCTCAACGTGATTCTAAAGTCGCTTCTGGATCCGGGAGATGAAGTCATCATCTTCAAGCCATTTTTTGTCGAGTATCCCTTTTACATTGAAAATTACAGCGGTGTTGTGAAGTATGTGCCGACCAAACCTGATTTTTCCCTGGATATGGAAGCCCTTGCCAAGGTTGTCAACCGGAAAACAAAAGCTATCATCATCAACTCGCCCAACAATCCGACCGGCCGGGTTTACAGCAAAAAGAATATCGCGGATCTTATCCGTCTGTTGAAAGAAAAGGAGAAAAAACTCAAAAAACCCATTTACCTTATTTCGGACGAGGCGTACGCGGAAATCCTGTTCGACGGTATCGCGCTGCCCTCCCTGTTAAAGACATACGCCGACAGCATCATCGCTTATTCCTATTCCAAGACGTTGTCTTTGCCGGGAGAGCGCATCGGCTATATCGCGGTCAACCCGAAGATTCATGAGGCCGATGATCTCGTCACCGCGCTGATTTTGTGCACGCGGATCATGGGATTTGTCAATGCGCCGGCGTTGATGCAGCGGATTGTTGCCAATCTTCAGCACATCACCGTGGATGTGAACATCTATCAGAAAAAACGTGACCTGCTCTGCGACGGACTGGCCAGGGCCGGTTATCAATTTATCAAACCGCAGGGTGCGTTTTATCTGTTTGTGAAAAGCCCCATTCCTGATGACGTGGAATTTGTCGGGATGCTCTTGAAACACAACATTCTTGTTGTTCCCGGCAGCGGTTTCGGCTGCCCCGGTTATTTCCGGATCGCCTTCTGCGTGGATGATGCAACCATCGCCAAATCCATACGCGGATTTGAAGCCACTATCAGGCAGTGCCCGAACCCTTATGCCAAGAAGTCTGCGCGGCGGGTCAATAAATGATGCTGCCGATCTCTTCTATCAGTTGACGGAACCTTTTGGGGGAGACAGGGTAGGGCGTTTTGAGTTCCTGGGCGAAAAGCGAAACTTTGTATTCCTCGATCATCCAGTGGAGTTCTTCGATCTTGTTCTTCTTTTCCGCGGACGATTCGGCCGTCAGGCTTCCGCGGATTTCCTTCAGTTGATTTACATACATTGCCACCTCTTTGAGTTTAGCTTCCGTAGCTGCCAGATTCAGACTGCCGCGCTCGGTCCTGACAGAAAGCGCTTTCAGGTAGCGGGGAATATTTTCTAGGCGCTCAGGGGCATATAGCTCCGGAAAATTGACCGGAAGAAGGACATGCATCTCGTTTTGCGTTTCTTTCAGAAACTTCAGGACAGGGGCGTTTGTCCTGTTTTTTTGCATCAGCTTCTGCAACGCATCGCAGGTTTCGGCAAAGCTCTTGAGAACCGGTGTGATGGAAACTATAAACTGCTGTCCGCAGGGCAGGATTTGTGTGCTGATCGCGTCAGCGTGATTTTGAAACTCCTCGGCGCTGCGCCATAAGCGGTAGAACAACTCTTTCCGAACGCGGTTCATGATGGATTCCTCGATCTGTTTCGGGTTTCCGACATTCATGGCCCACGTTTTCAATTCGCCTCCCAGTGCAATATTCTTTTTCAGCTGCCTGATTTTGTCCGAAAATAAAATATCGTAAAGTGCTGCAACCCCCGGGATATGGCTGGCCGCGGCTTCTCCCGGATGAGTGAAGAGGCGGAGGTTGACAACGCCATCCGTAACCTGCAGGGCGGGGTAGGCATAGCCTGTCACACCGTGTTTCCCCGTGAGTTCAATGTTTTCGGGAAGCGTGCCGAAATTCCAGCCGGTGAGGGTGTCTTTTTCCCATTGCCGGCGATACATGTCCAGTGAGGTTTGCTGGACCTGATCCGCAATTTCTTTCTGCAGTTCGCTGATGTCACAGCCGGTTTTGATCTCGCGGCCCCGGTCGTCGGTTACCCGGTAGCGGATATTCAAATGAGGCGGCAGTTTGTCCAGTGCCCACGAATCAGCCGGTACCGTAATTTTATAATCATTGAGTAAAAATCTGCTCAACTGAAGCGGCAGGGAATTTTCATCAGCCGCTGGCCGCTCCGAGAAGATTTTTGCCAGATGAACCGGGGGAGGCAGTTTTTGCCTGACGCTTTTGGGCAGGGATTTCAGCATATATGTGACTTTTTCCTGCAGAAGAGACGGTAGGTGCCTTTCAATATTTTCCGATGCGGCCTTGGCCACCAGTCCCAGGGGAACCGAGACTGTTACACCGTCTTCCGCGCGGCCCGGTTCAAAACGGTAGCGGCAGGTCAGCGCTGCGCCTCCGATTTTTATTTGATCGGGGAACTGGTTCAGCTCCCCGGGATCGGGATCATGCGCGATGAAGTCTTCTTCTCGAAAGCGCAGAAAATCATCGGTCCCTTTGTCTTTGATCAGCTTTTGCAGGGAACGGATGTCCGAAATTACCGGGAGTCTCTGCTCATAGAGCTGAGCCAGCGTCTCCTCATCGATGGCAATTCCCCGTTTCCGCAGTTTATCCTCCATTGTTCTTGTGTGTTCCCACAGAGACAGGTTGTGCGTGAGAAAAGGAAGTTTTTGTGCGACTTCTCCCGTCACCAGGGCTTCCCGGATAAAGATCTTTTTTGCCTCTTCCGGATTGATCCGTTCGTAGGCGACCGTTCTCTGCTCGATGATCGTCAGGCCGAATAAAATCACTTTTTCCAGGGCCACAACCTGGCCGCGGTTCTTTTCCCAGTGGGCCGCCCAGTAAGTGTAGCGGCAGTGTTCCCTGCCCAGTTCCTCGAGCCATTCGCTCCTTATGTTGGCTGCGTTACGGGCAAAAACCCTGGACGTCAGGCTGATTTCCGAGGCGACAATCCAGGGGCCGCCGCGGTTGAAAAGGCTTGATCCCGGATACAGCATCACCTCGCGGCTTTTGGCTGCGGTGTACATGTTTTTTTCTCTTTTTTGCGCGATGCTGGAAAGATACCCGCTGAGGATGCAGCGATGGATTTTATCGGCAATCGCCTGGTCAATTTCGATCTTCACCGTTTTCCCGCGTTTGCGTGCAATGTTCCCGCCTCTGACGATTTCCAGGATCTGATGATGAATGTCCCGCCATTCCGTCATCCGCCTGTAGGAAAGAAAATGATCGCGGCAGAATTTTCGCAGTTTGCTTTGCGACTCCATTTTTTCGATCGAATCGGAATAACGGTTCCATATCTGCAGGTACGTTAGAAAATCGGATTCAGGGTGCTGGAATTGTGCGTGCGCTGTTGCCGCCTGGTCGATTTTGTCATAGGGCCGTTCACGGGGGTCCTGGATGCTCAGGGCCGCCGCCACAACAGCAATTTCGTTGACGCAGCCTTCTTTCTTCGCTTCGATAATCATTCGCGACACCCGCGGATCGAGCGGAAATTGCGCCATGGTCTCGCCGATCGGCGTCAGTTTGTAGTGTTCGGCCTCTGCTTCGCTTTCGTCGCGGGTGAGCGCTCCAAGGTCGCGCAGGATTTCAATGCCGTCGCGGATGTTTTTCGGATGGGGCCGGTCAATAAAGGGAAAGGAAGTGACATACCCCAGATTCAATGACAGCATACGCAGAATCACGCCGGCCAGGTTCGAGCGCAGGATTTCAGGCGTTGAATACAGGGGCCTTTCGGCAAATTCTTCCCGCGAGTAAAGGCGGATGCAGATACCGTCCTGGACACGACCGCAGCGGCCTTTCCGCTGGTCGGCGCTACTGCGTGAAACCGGTTTCACCGGCAATCCGGTTGTCTGGCTGCGGGGATTATATTCCAGGATGCGGGCAAGACCCGTGTCAATCACATATTTGATGCCTGGAATCGACGATAATTTTCTGCTGATTAGCCGGGTTAAAGACGAGCCTCTGGTTTCCTGCCGAAAGTCTTGCAAACAGGGGTAGCACCAGCCCCGAACAACGCCTGGACAGGCGTCCGCATGTTTCACGAATGTCCTGTTCAGTCGGCATGAAAAGCAGGATGTCTTCAAAACGTCTTTCCTGCTGCAGAGACTCAACACAGGCCACGGCTTCATCGACGTAGGTTGTTTCACCTTTTTCTTCCTTGACGGGATCGATCGGTCGGTAGCGGACCTCAACCGGATACAGGCGTCCGGAAACTTCGATCACCGGGGCATTGTCAAATGCAGCGGCAAATTTTGCCGTGTCAATCGTGGCGGAAGTGATAATCAGCTTCAAATTTTTTCTTTTTACAAACAGCGTTCGCAGGTATCCCAGAATGAAGTCGATGTTGAGACTGCGCTCGTGGGCTTCATCCACAATGATCGTATCGTAGGCGAGCAGATCCCTGTCCTGAACTGTTTCCGCAAGCAGGATGCCGTCGGTCATGACCCTGATCAGCGGTTCGGCGGACGTCTTTTCTTCAAAGCGGATTTTGTATGCCACAGATTCCCCGCATGACTGGCCCAGTTCTGAGGCAATGCGCGAGGCAATGCTGACCGCGGCAATCCGTCGGGGCTGTGTTAACCCGATGATCCCGCGTCTGCCAAGTCCCGCCGCCAGGCACATCTTGGGGATTTGCGTTGTTTTGCCAGATCCTGTTTCACCGGTAATGACGACAACCTGATGATTCCTGATGGTTTCGATGATGAGTTTTTGTTTGGCGGTGATGGGCAGTTCAGGAGGAAAACCAAATTTGGGAATGCTTCGTATCCGGTTCTCCATCCGGCGGTGCGAATCATCAAATTTTTTCTGCATCCTCAACACGGCATTATTGGATGGAAAGCGATCCCCTGAACTTCCGCCGGTCAAAGCTTTAAGCGGCTTCAGAAGATGGTGATAATCGGCAATCATGATATCATCGGCATGATGTTCAATCAGTTTTTTCAGCCGGATGTATGGATGGTTTCGGTGCAACTTATCTTTCCTCAATCAACTGCTGATGATGATGCAATCCCGGAAACACAAAGGGCGGAATTAAGAAACATCCAGCAGGGGAAGAGACCCGCGGCATAATGATGACCATGCGCCTGTGTTAAAATAAAAAATGTCCCAGGTCTCTTTTAATTA
>JAGFXG010000088.1 GCA_017860985.1 Deltaproteobacteria bacterium | reverse complement strand
TGATTGCATCCCAGGCATGTCCGCCGAAATGATCACCATCGACCTTGTATACTTTTTTATAGCTGCTGACGTAACTTAAAAGCGCCTTTTTTTGGGGATCGGTGTTAGGCATCTGGTTCGCAACAATAACACGGCCGGAAGGAAGCATGATCCCTTCTGCGGCATCACCCGCCAGCTCAATAAATTTCTTGGAGGATACGCCATGACTCATAAACAGGGGAAGTTTTATTCCCAGTTGCTTGATGTTGCGGGCAACCACTGCGGGTCCAGGATTGGTTCCCCAGCAGATAATCGCCTGTGCGCCGCCGGCGCGAATCTTGGTTAATTGCGCGGTCATATCCGTATCTTTCGGCCCATAGGTTTCATTGGAAATGATATCTATGCCGAATTCTTTAGCATGAGCAACAAGCTGTTCGCGTCCCGAAGAACCAAATCCGTCAGATACCGTCAGGATGGCTATCTTACCGATTTTCTGTTTATTCAGGTATTCATAAATTTTTGCCACAGCCAGACCGTCGTTCTGTGCTGTTTTAAAGACCCATTTTTTTATCGGTTCTGTTATCTTGCTTCCGGCAGCGCAGGAAATAAGAGGTATCTCCGCCTTTTCGACAACCGGAATGATGGCCATGGAATCGCCAGTCGTACTGGGACCGATAATCGCCACGACTTTATCATCTTTAATGAGTTTATTTGCGCCCTGGACGGCTTTGGCCGGATCACCCTGCGTGTCAATGACAACCAGTTCCAGTTTGCGACCTTTAATGCCGCCGGCTTTGTTAATCTCATTAACCACCATCTGCGCTGTGTTGCGTTCCGGTTCACCCAAGAATGCCGCCGGGCCGGAAACAGAAAACAGTGCGCCAATTTTGATCGGGGGTGCCGCAAAAACAAGCGTTCCCGCCATAAAAACAAATAAGGTTGTAACAATAACCGAGAATAACATTGTTGAAAAAAAACTATTTTGCATTTTTTTCATTGGATCTACTCCTCCCCCTCTTGTTTTTTGTAAAACACAAATAAACCTGTCGTTAATGATTATTATTTTGTAAAATTTTGTTGCTGAGTTTGGACAAGCCTGCTTACCTTATTTAGCGAGGGCAAGCAGGCGTCAATACATATAGGTACAATCAGGTGAGGATTTGCTTATGGGAAAATTATACATACCAGTGTCCATAAAGATGTAGTGACAGTGGGTAATATTTGATTTGACCGGTTGTGTCAAGTTTAATTTATGTTTCATGCTGCCCACGCCCTGTCTTTACTGTTTTCCTTCCTTCAATTTATCCAGCTCTTCGCGGTAACGCTCAGCCTGGGCTCTGGCCGATTCAATTTCTTCCCTCGCTCTTTCCAGTTCCTCATCCTGCCTCTGTCTTTCTTCCCGGATTTTGTCCTGCATTTCATCAAAACCCACATAGATAGCCAGTGCACCACCCAAAAGAAGAAAGATCGGCAGGGCACCTCTGATGATGGCTAAAAAATCAGTCCACCAGAAAATCAAACTGATCAGTCCAAAAATAGCGGTGCCGACTCCTACCGTCAGCAAAGACATAATCCAACCTCCGGATAATTGATCTGCAAATCAGGTTACTTATAATTGCTCAATATTTATCATGAATATAATGGTTGGGCAAGCCGGAAATAGATGATTATGAAGATAAAATATTGCTTGATTTAATAGGAGGCATCATCTAGATAATAGAGTTTATTAAAGCAGTGCATATTACACGTCAATCAATTAAGGATGAAATGGATGGATCTGAATTTCAATAAAAGCGACGGGCTGATTCCGGCCATCGTTCAAGATGCTGAAACAAAAGATGTATTGATGCTGGCTTATATGAACCGGGAATCGTGGGCGGCTACCCTGAAATCCGGTAAAGCGACTTTCTGGAGTCGTTCCAGGCAAAAATTATGGCTGAAAGGCGAAAGCTCCGGCCATGTGCAGATAATTAAAAATATTTACGTAGATTGCGATGATGACACCATTTTGCTGCAGGTGGAACAACTGGGAGGGGCGGCCTGTCATACGGGGCATCGATCCTGCTTTTACCGGAAACTTGAAGGCGGTGCGGTTATTGTCGTAGGAGAAAAAGTTTTTGATCCGAAGGATGTGTATAAATGAATATATTAAAATTGGGTATCCCCAAGGGCAGTCTGGAAAACAACACGGTCGATTTATTTAAAAAGGCCGGTTGGCGGATTACCTATGATTCCCGCAGTTATTTCCCCGATATCGATGATGAGGAAATCAGCTGCAACCTGGTGCGGGCGCAGGAAATGTCGCGCTATGTCGAAGACGGTCACCTTGATTTGGGGCTGACCGGTATCGACTGGATTCTGGAAAATAATTCCGATGTCGTGGCTGTGCAGGATCTGGTCTATTCCAAGGTCTCCACGCGTCAGGCAAGATGGGTGCTGGTGGTGCGGGATGATTCGCCGATCCGTTCGATTGAAGATATGGAAGGGAAACACATATCCACCGAACTGGTTAATTTTACCAAGCGATACTTTGCCGATAAAAAGATTAATGTCAGCGTGGAATTTTCCTGGGGCGCCACGGAAGCGAAAGTTGTGGATGGCCTGGTCGATGCGGTCGTGGAAGTGACGGAGACGGGATCAACCATCCGTGCGAACAAATTAAGGATTGTTCATGAGCTAATGAGGACCAACACGCAGCTGATAGCCAATCATGCGGCCTGGAGCGATCCATGGAAGCGTAAAAAGATAGAGCAGATCCGGACTCTCTTAAACGGATCCCTTCTGGCGATGGGCAAAGTCGGCATGAAACTGAATGTGTCCAAGGCAAACCTGGAGGGCGTGATGAAACTTCTACCCTCGCTCAAAGCCCCGACGATTTCCAGCCTCTATTCCGAAGAATGGTTTGCCATTGAGACTGTGGTTGATACGGGTGTTGTGCGGGATTTGATTCCGCGGTTGCTCGAAGCCGGAGCGGAAGGCATTATAGAGTACCCATTAAACAAAGTCATATAATCCGGAGGGCAGTGATGGCCAGAAAAGCGAAAATTGTCCGTAAAACAACGGAAACGGATATCACGCTGGATATTGATCTGGATAAATCCGAAGGCGGCAAAATCGACACGACGATTCCTTTTTTAAATCACATGCTGGATCTGTTTGCGCGCCATGGACGATTCAAAATCGGGATTAAAAGCAAAGGTGATACCGAGATTGACGATCATCATCTCGTGGAAGATCTGGGCATCTGTCTCGGACAGGCGGTAGGGCAGGCGCTGGGTAAAAAGACAGGCATCAATCGATACGGTTCGGCCTCCCTGCCGATGGATGAGTGCCTGTGTCATGTCAATATCGATATTTCCGGCCGTCCTTACCTGATATACAAGGTCCGGTACGAGCGCCGGAAAATCGGCGGGTTTGATCCGGCTCTGGTGAAGGAATTTTTTAAAGCTTTCACGGATCACAGCGGTATCACGTTGCATATTAATCTTGCGTATGGCAGCAACAGCCACCACATCATCGAGGCTGTCTTTAAAGCCTTTGGACGGGCGTTAAGGCAGGCTGTAAATATTAACCCGGAAATATCAGGGATTCCGTCCACCAAAGGAATGCTCTGATAGAAAGGCCAGGTTTCCTGAATTGAAAAATATCTCCCGGATAAAAAAATGGGGTTGTGCGTTATTGGTTTTAGGCTTTCTTTCTCTTGCGTCACAGGCGCTTCAGGCCGAAGAAAAGAAAACTGAACCGCCAAGAGCCGGTACCATAACACGTATTGTGGTGATTCCCTTTCAGGCTGTGATGCCGGAAGACGGGTCGTCATCGGTCAGGTGCCCGATTTGCGGCAGCATCAATCCCGGTGGAAGCGTTGTCAGTGGCGCCGAAAGTGTTCTCGAAGAAATGTTTACGGACAAACTGAGAGAGTTGAACACGGTGGAAATCATTCCTTCAGATAAAACGGAAAAGATCTATCATCAGGTCAGCTCCGGTTCTGCAAAGCTGTCCCTGACGGAAAAGGCACTGAAAGTCGGGAATGAACTGCACGCGGATGTTCTGGCTGTCGGGTTCGTTTACCGTTACCGTGAGAGAGTCGGTTACGCCTATTCCACCGAGCATCCCGCATCGGTCGCTTTTGAGATTCACCTGATTTCCGTCAAGGATGGAACTACCCTGTGGCGCGGGGCTTTTGATAAAACGCAAAGATCACTGACGGAAAATGTCTACGAGGTATTCTCTTTTGTCAAAGGCGGTGCCAAATGGGTGACAGCGAGTCAATTGACAAAACTTGGTGTTGACGAGGTATTCAGGACGTTTTCAGGCTTTGGGCCCTGATTCGGGGGCGGGTAAAGTGTCCAAGGCACACCCCCTGCGATTATCTGAAGCATTTTTCACAAAGGAGTCTGCGTTGATCATTATCCCCGCGGTTGACATAAAAAACGGACAGTGCGTCCGGCTGGCACAGGGTGATTTTGACCGTGTGACCGTCTATGGCGATCATCCCGCAGCTATGGCAAAACGCTGGGCCGAAAAAGGCGCAGAGCGGATTCACCTTGTTGATCTGGATGGTTCCGTGGCCGGACTGCCGAAGAACGCGCCCGTCATTTGCGAGATTGCAAAATCTGTTTCCGTGCCGGTTGAAGTCGGCGGCGGCATCCGTAACATGGAGACGATCAATTATTACCTGGAAAATGGCGTGTCGAGCATCATCCTGGGCACGGCGGCAATCCAGGATGAAGCATTTGTCAAGCAGGCGGCTCAAGCGCACCCTGGAAAAATCATTCTGGGCATTGACGCGCTTGGTGGAGAGGTTGCTGTCCGTGGATGGACGCAAAAGACCGGCCAGCAGGCGGTCGAACTGGCGGAGCGCTATGAAAACTGCGGGATTCAGGCCATCGTTTACACGGATATTCAGCGTGACGGAATGGAAACGGGTGTTAATGTGGAGGCGACACGGGCGCTTGCAAAAGCGGTAGCGATTCCCGTGATTGCTTCCGGCGGTGTGGCGACGCTTGCGGACATTGACCGTTTGCTGGCTGTCCGGGACTGCTCGTTCTTTGGAGTGATTGTCGGTCGCGCGCTCTACACGGGTGCGATTGCACTGGAAGACGCCATCGCGAAGACACGCGAAACCTCATAGAACCGGGGAGGAAAAAAATATGTCAGATTGTATTTTTTGTAAAATTATCAACGGGGATATTCCCTGCACGAAGGTTTACGAAGATGACTCCGTTCTGGCCTTTGATGATATTCATCCAATGGCGCCGGTGCATGTCATCATCATTCCGAAAAAACATGTTGCGACGCTGATGGATATTGACACAGACCAAAAGGATATTGCGGGGCTTTTGTTTACAGCCGCGCAGAAAGTCGCTAAAATAAAAAATGTGGCCGACGGAGGGTTCCGTGCGGTTATAAACTGCAATGCCGACGGGGGACAGATCGTGTTTCATTTGCACATGCATCTGCTTGGCGGCAGAAAACTGGAAGATCAGTTAGGCTAAGTTGAGGTATATTATTATGGATGTTAATGCCAAGATTAATCAGGAAATGGTGTCGGCGGCAAAGGCCAAAGACAAAATCAGGCTTTCCGCTGTCCGCATGCTGAAGACAGCTCTGCACAACAAAGAAATCGACCTGATGCGGCCGCTTGACGAAACGGAAACCATGCAGATTCTGTCCGGACTGGTGAAGCAGCGAAAAGACTCCATCGAACAGTTCGCCAAAGGCGGAAGACAGGACCTGGTGGAAAAAGAAGAGGCGGAATTGAAAATCCTGCAGGAATTCATGCCTGCGCAAATGTCGGATGCTGACGTGGAAGCGCTCATCAGGAAAGCGATTGCCGATGCCGGCGCCGTTTCAGTCAAGGATATGGGTAAGGTCATGAAGGTCTTGATGCCGCAGATTAC
>JAGFXG010000087.1 GCA_017860985.1 Deltaproteobacteria bacterium | reverse complement strand
GCCCGTTTGCATGCTTCAAGGAAAAAAGGCTCATACTCGGCGATGATATCCATGCCGGTGATGGCCGCTTCGGGGTGGAGCCGTCCTTTCAGCGCTTCCGTAAATGCGCCGAATGCACAGCCCATCTCCAGTACATTCCGGCATGAGGACAGGTCAACCTGATCGAGGGCCGTCAGGCGAATATCCTCTTTATTAGATGAAAATTGACGAATGAGCGTCTCAATCTGCCGATGCTTCTGCACATTGCGGAAGACCTGACGAATCTTTTTTTTGTCAAGGAAATCAGCCATAGTTTTGCCCTGTGTCAAAAATATCATTGATGTTTGATGGAAGTCAAGGCACAACTGCCGGAAATCCGGTTCGGTGCTGTTAAAATAAAAGAAGAAATGGTTCAGAAAAAGGAAGGGAGGACGGACAGGCAGTCCGCATGTTGTTCATTCCAAAACAACAACCTGGTTTCTTCCTCTCTGTTTTGCCATGTATAAAGCTTTATCAGCACCCAGGATAATGGTGTCCGATACGGTGTTGTGGTCTGGAATACAGCAGTTAACTCCGGCGCTGATCGTGGTGCCGATCTTCTCACCTTTATGATTGATGGTCATGGCTGCGATACTGTTTAATGCCGTTTTCGCCAACTGCAGAGTGTGTGCAACATCAACATCAACGAGGAGCACAGTGAACTCTTCTCCCCCGTATCTCGCCACAATGTCAGAATCCCTTTTGAAAACGGAAACCAGTGTTTCTGCTAATTTGATTAAATACTCATCTCCCACCTGATGGCCATAGGTGTCATTGATTTTTTTGAAAAAATCGACATCCAGAAGGATGAGGGAAAGCAGGTTCTTATTTCGTCCCGACCGTTTCCATTCCCGGTCCAGAACGTCATTAAAATGCCGCCGGTTCGACAGGCCGGTCAGTACGTCCGTGTTGCTCAAATGTGCCAGTTCAAGGGATTTTATTTCCAGAAGATATTCGTTTTCCAATGCATCCCAGTATTCCTTGTTTCCGCGAATGGCAATCAAAACCATGTATATTGAAAACAAACAGACCATGATAATAAGGGGCGGATTCAACCCTTTCACTAAAAGGGTTATGACGGAAGGCATCAGTATTGCGATGTTGAAAATAATGGCCAGCGTGCGGTAGGGAATGAAAGCGACTACACCCCCTGCACACAACCCGCAGATGCACAAATAGATAAGAAGCTGCGTGATATGCTCTCCGTCCAGGATGTTGATGTAGGCAAGCATGCATCCCCAGACCAGGGCGGTTATGACGACGCTGACATAAAAGACGCCTCGATTGAATGTTTCGTAATTATCACCCGTTTCCCTGGCGATCTTCAGGTGTATCAGGCGGAACAGGCAAATGCCCAGGTTGGAGAAAAAAAAGACCAGGGAAGCAAGAGGCTGCCTGGTGTAAAAACCGTCGGCGCAGATCACGATGATGGATAAAATGATATAGAAAATGATTCCGATGGTGGATCGTTTTTTCAGATCCTGGACCACTCTGCTGTTCACTTTGTGCCGCGTAAATGTCATGAATGTCCTCTTGCGCGCATTGCATCAATTCATGTCTTGATGGGCCTGTACAACAAAATTCCGGGATCTGAATACAAAAACAATGGTGAATATGGCTACCTTGGCAGTTGTCCATGCCTGAAAATGCCGGTTATGTCAATACGATTTATGCAGGAGGGCCCTCGTCAGGTGAGTCTGTCTTTGGCGGAGAATTATTTTTGAACAATCAGCACTCCTGTTCAATAGCCATCATCTTGGCGATTCTCCGCTCATGACGACCCCCTTCGAAGGATGTACCGATAAATTTCTCAATCATCTCATGAACCCCGACAGCGTATTTGATTCTGCCGCCGAAAGCGATGAAATTTGCGTTATTGTGGGCTCTGGCCATTTCTGCGCTGTATAGGTCGAAAAGGAGCGCGCAACGGATTCCTTTTACTTTGTTTGCGGCAATCGTGACCCCGATGCCCGTTCCGCAAAGCAGCACACCGAAATCATAGCCGCCTTTTTTAAACTCATTGCAAGCGGCCAGCGCGATATCCGGGTAATCCACTGCGGCAGGCCCCTCGGTTCCGATGTCTGTGACCTCAAAATTATTTTTTCTTAAAAAGTCGGCGATGTCGTTTTTAAGATCGACCGCGCCATGATCGGAAGCAATGACGATTTTTTTCATTTTTTTCCCCCCGGTTGAGAATGATGTTTCACTTTTCTACAAGATCGGCGGTTATGTCAACAAAAAAACTTTACATAAACATGATATTTGCGTAAAAAACGTCCATGCGGGACTTATTGAACACGTATTGCAATCATCTCCTGATCGAGAAAGGGGCGGCCGGCAATACCTTGGAGGCGTACGGGCGGGATCTGAAACGCTATGTTTCCTTTCTGGAGAAGAAGGGGATAGTGGATCCGCGCTCTGCCGTTCCCGAAACGGTCGTTGAGTTTCTTGTGCAGATTAAGGGTGAAGGATTGTCGGCCAATTCGATGAACCGGTCGCTTGCCGCTCTGAGAGGGTTTTATAAATTTCTGATGCAGGAAAAACTGGTGGATCAATCGCCGCTGGCCAATATTGAACTGGCCAAAGTCTGGATGCGTCTGCCCGACACGGTGAGTAAAGAAGAAATGAACCTGATCTTGTCCCAGCCGGGTGAACAGACGCCACTGGCGCTGAGGGACAGCGCGATGCTGGAACTTCTTTATGCCACGGGACTGCGAGTTTCGGAGCTTGCCGGTTTGACCATGAACAGTATTAACTGGCAGGTTGGTTTTCTGACAGTGATGGGAAAGGGCAGTAAGGAACGGGTTGTGCCCATTGGCAAGACAGCCTACGACAGTGTCCGTCGTTATGTGGACGAAGCCCGCCCGAAACTGGTCAAATCAAAAACAACGGATGTTTTGTTCCTCAACCGTTTCGGAGGCTTCTTTACCCGTCAGGGGCTCTGGAAAATTATTATTCATTACGCTCAGAAAGCGGGCTTGCAAAAAAACGTGCATCCGCATACATTCCGCCATTCCTTCGCGTCTCATTTGCTGGAGGGAGGGGCTGATTTGCGGGCGGTTCAGGTCATGTTAGGACATTCTGATATCTCGACGACTCAGATTTACACGCATGTCACGAGAGACCACCTGAAGCAAATCCACCGGAAATATCATCCCAGGGGTTGAGTCATGCCGAATTACGACGGAAATAAAAAAAAGCGCCCGGACAAACTTATTGTCGCGGGCGTGGTGACCGCCACAGTTGCAATCGTGCTGCTGGTATCTTTTATATATGCCCGTCCGCAGGTTTTTCAATCAGGTATTTTCTTTGCCCACAGGGCAATCAATGCTTTCTCCCATTATGTGTTCAGGGTCAAACCTGATTTTTACTTCCTGCAGGTAGAAAAAAACGGCAGGGATATTCAAGTGGGCGCGGATGAAATTCTGGAAATCAGTTATCGTGATGAATTTGTCATCAAATCCGTCGGCAGTGATGATTTGACCGGCAAATATACGTCGGTCATGATTGAAGGCATGGGCAATAAGGGCAATCAGACAGGTGTGCTGTTTCGCGGGATCGATCTGGTGAACAAGATCATGAAAAGTGACGCCAGGTTAAAAGACGTGCAGGCCGTCAACCTTTACCGGATCAATGTTTATTATCAAAAGGAAATGATTGCCGCCGTGCCGCTCAGGATTGTGATTAAGCCCCAGGACTGGTTGAGGTTTGCCAGCGAGAACAAAGATGTCGGGGCGCAGATTGAATTCCTGAAGAAGGCAGTTTCCCAGAACAGTAAAGACGCCGGTGTACGCAGGATTCTGGCGGGAATTTATCTGAAGCAGAACAGGATTGATGAGGCCGTATCTCTTTATGAGGATGTCCTGCGCATTAATCCCAATGATACGGCGGCAATGAAAGAACTGGCGCGCTGCTATCTAAAGGGGAATCAGCATGATCCCGCCATCAGGGTATTGTCTGTTCTTGTCGCAAAACAGCCGCAGGATGTCGAGACCTGCGCCATGCTGGGACTTTCCTTCAGTCATAAGAAACTATGGGAGAAGGCGGCGCATTTCTACCTTCAGGCCTTACAAATTGAGCCGGGCAATCAGGAACTGAGAATGGCACTGGCAGGGGTTTATGAGAACTCGGGCAATGAAGACGCCGCAGCAGGACAATACAGGTACATTGCTGAGCATTCTCGGGATGCCGCCGCGGCGTGGAAGGCAATGGGGGATATTTACTTTAAAAAAAGGAACTACACCCGGGCGATTGAAAGTTACGGGCAGGCCGTTAGAATAAAACCTCAGGATGGAGCAGTACACGCCAATATGGCAGCTGCGTATGCCGGCATGGGCAAGTTGAAAGAAGAAATGCAGCATTTGCAAAAAGCCGCGGTCCTTATGCCTGACGAACCCGTGGTCCGCTTTAATCTGGCGGCGGCGTATGAAAAAAGAAAAATGACGGATGAAGCCGTAAGGGAGTATTTGCATGTTTTGAAAATAAATCCGGAGGATGCGGATGCGCTGGAGCGCGTGGCAGACCTGGCGTTTAAAAGCAAAAAATATGATCAGGCCGTACATTATTATGAAAAGCTGGGCAAAAAATATCCGCAGAAGGCATCGATCTTCGCCAAAATGGGTTTTGCCTATGGCGAAATGAATCAGTATGCCCGATCGGCTGAAAATTACGAAAAGGCAATCAGCCTGGGCGCAAAGGATCAGACAATGTATAATAATCTGGCCTATGCCTACAGAAAGATGGGGAAAGAAAAAGAAGCGTCGCGGTTTTCTGACAAAACCTCTCCCGGGAGCAAAAAAGCGGCACAAGTGCCTGCCGGTGACCGGCCGAAGGGGAGTAATAACCGTCAGGCAATAGATCATACCAATCAATCCTCTTTATATGTCAGCCGGGGCCAGGCCTATGCCGATGAGAAGAATTGGGATAAAGCGATTGTCAATTATTTAATAGCCCTGAGATATGAAAAAAAGAATGACGAAATATACGCCGGACTGGGAAACGCTTATGAAAAGAAGGGGCTTTACCAGAAAGCTCTGCAGGCGTATAGAAGTGCCTATGAGATTAATCCCGGGACACGAGTGGCTGCCAGAATTCCAAAGCTGCGCATTCAACTCTTGAGGGAAAAAAATAAAAACGCAGGAGAAAATGATGAAGCAGGTGAAACTCCATAATTTTTCAATCGGCGGACCGGCTGGGTTTGTTTTGATTGCCGGTCCCTGTGTCATTGAAAATGAAGCGTCAGCCATGGAAATTGCCGTTTATCTGAAGCAATTGACTTCAAAGCTGGAAATTCCCTTCATCTTTAAAGCGTCCTATGACAAAGCCAACCGGACATCGGTTAATGCTTACCGGGGACCGGGTGTGCAGGATGGTTTGGCTATTTTGAAAAAAATCAAGGAAAAAGAAGGTGTTCCCGTTCTTTCCGATGTGCATCGTTTTGAGGAAATCGAAGCGGCAGCAGGTGTCCTGGATGTGATGCAGATACCGGCCTTTTTGTGCCGTCAGACGGACTTTGTGACTGAAGTTGCCAAAAAAGCGCATATCATCAACATTAAAAAAGGGCAGTTTCTTGCTCCCTGGGATGTTTCCAATATCCTTGACAAGGTCAAATCCGCGGGAAACGAGAATATTTTAATTACAGAGCGTGGCGCGTCCTTCGGATATAATAATCTTGTTTTTGATGTAAGGGCTTTGCCGATCATGAGGGCGATGGGTTACCCGGTCATCTTTGACGCTACGCACTCCGTGCAGCTGCCGGGAGGCGCGGGTACCTCTTCAGGCGGTCAGCGCGATATGGTGCCTTATCTGGCGCGGGCGGCGGTGGCCGCGGGTGTGGATGGAATATTTATGGAAGTTCATCCGGACCCGGAGAAGGCTCTT